>DBYV01000030.1:0-20903 GCA_002310995.1 bacterium UBP6_UBA1177
GCCTCGCCTTTGTCCAGTTTCGGTTTCCTTTTGCATGACACCGAAGATAGAAGAGTAAGGGTGATGACGAGAAACATAATGATTGCGAACTTAAAATTGAATTTCATTGTTTCCTCCAAATTAATTTTTATCTTTAAATGTCGTTTTTATCAAAGCATCGAGACCGCTGATAATGAAGGCGGAAAACTCTTCATTAGTTGTTTTTTCAAGGATTTCTCCCGAAAATTTCATCTTCGGTCCTTCCGTTGCCGAAACAGTCTCTTCTTTCCTTATTTTGAAAAGCATGATCAGAAATCCTGAAATCATAGTGGAAACCGTTATGGCAACTTTGACGATACGCGGGTCGTCCTTTTCTCTGCCGGAGTATGCTGAGATCATCCCGCAAAGTATCTCAAGATCCCTGTCGCGGTCGATTTTGATTTCGCGGATAAGATCGGGGATCGTCGTGACATATTTCTGTACTTCGCGTGCTGTATCTTCCGAAAATTCGAAAAGAGCGCGCATTTCATCGTCTTTTGCCACGACTGAGAACGAAAAATCGCAGAAAGCTTTGATTTTTTCGGCAGGATTTACAGCCTTTTTCATCATTGCCTCGCATTTTCCGTTCATTTTGTCGCGGAAATACCTGTAAGTCGCAATGATGAGGGCTTCTTTCGAATTAAAGTAATAGTAAAGCGCCGATTTCGTAAGTCCCGATTTTTCTGCGACATCGTTCAAGGTGACCTTTTCTATGCCGTACTGCTGCATGAGCGAGACAAAATTCCGAAGAATGATCTCCTTTTTCTGCTCGGTGGAGATTTTCATCAGTTCCCTCCGTCGGTAATGCTGCCGTATTCGGCGCCGATTGTGATTGCAAGGGTGTGAAGCGCGACTTCGTGCTCGTACATCGCGGTGAGAAGACCGAGTTTTGCGCTTCTGAGCGAAAGCGATGCCGCGAGAAGGTCAGTTTCTGTCGTCATTTTCGCTTTGTATTTGTCTTCTTCGATCCTGAGGTTTTCTTCCGCAGATTCGATTTCTCGCTTTGAAATTTCGATAGCTAAAGCTTTTGTTTCGACATCGTTTTCAAGCTGGGTGAGCTGAAGCGAAAGCTGCTTTCTCGTTTCCGCGTTTTCAAGGCGTGTCTGAACTTTTTTGTGTTTTGACTGCTTGATGTCGAAAGCGGTTTTGCCCCAGTCGAAACCTATCGCCCACGAAAGCTGTCCGCCGATGTAAAGAGTGTTTTCGGGCGAGCTTCCACCGGCATCCCAGTTCTTTTTGTAGCCTGCTACAAGGGCTAAAGTCGGAATAAGCGGCTGAGCCGAAAGCATTTCGGAATATTCGGAAATACTTTCGCTTTTTTCAAGAAGTTTGTATTCAAGCCTGTTGTCAAGCATTATTTTTTCAAGCTGCTGATTGTCCGCCGACAGATTTTTTTCGGTAACTTCCTTCTTTTCAAGTTCGAAAGAGTCCGCCGGTTTGTTTATGAGGATCCCGATATTTCTTTTTATCAGGTTAGTGTTGCCTGTAACTGTCTGGATCTGCTGCTCGAGTTTTGTCATCTCGATTTCGATTTTGAGAACCGAACGCTTGTCGACAACGCCTGCGTCGTAGAAATTTTTCGCCTGCTCGTAGTATTTCTGAAGCTGTTCTTTGGTTTCGTTCAAAATTTCCATGCTTTCATTGAGCAGCTGATAGTTGTAGAAAAGGTTCATAACCTGAAGTTTGAGCTGGTCTGACGAAAGTTCGCGCTGGAGTTTCGCGATGTCTTCTGCCGTTTCAAGGCTTTTGTAGCCGTAGGAGACGCTCCAGAGCGGCGTTATCGGCTGAACGACAGTTATTCCGAGAGTTCTGCTTTTGTCGGGGAAAGAGACCGGGACGCTCATTCCGGCGACACTCATAGAACCTTCTTCGGGTTTATATTTCATCCATGTTACGCTTGCATCGAGAGTCGCTGTCGGCAGAAACGAAAAAACGCTTCCGTCCTTGCCGCTTTTCGCAGCCGCTTCGCTTTCCTGCATAGCTTTTATCTTATCGCTTTCCTTAAGTGTGCGCTCGATGCACTCCTCAAGCGAAATGGTTTCGGCAGCCGCATAAAAACAAGCGAACAAAATCAAAAGCGCTGCCGCAAAATTTTTCAATCTCATGTTCCCTCCTGAATTTTTGAACATTCGAGCAAAAAAGACAAAAAACAAAAAACTGGTGATTTGTAGCCAAAATCAAGGCTGTGTCAATAGTTTTAAACAATAAAAATTATAATTTGCTGATATTATTCGTTAATTTCTGAGGATAGTAAATTTTCTTCCTCGAAGTTCCATGTGGAAGACAAATCGTTGTTTTCACAGACTATAATCATTTTTATGCTTGAAAATCCGTCAAAATTCTTATTTATTCCAGCTGAGCCTATGAATGTCATGTGAGTGTCTCCGATAGAGCCGCTGCAGCCGAAATCGATTTTGTTTTCATTATTTTTCATTGAAGCGGCATAAGAGCATAAAAAGGATTGTCCGCAGGAAAAGATGTCCCAGGTCTTACCGTCGAAAAGCGGAGTTCTCGGCATGAAATATACGTAACTGCGAAGAGCCGAAGGATAGTGCGGAACAAAATCTTCGGGGCAGTAGGAAGTTGAAGTGTCGATTTTCTGCGAATAGGTGCCGTCTTTCATCAGAGGCTTCAAAACCGGGTCGAATCTGCCTTTTGTTTTTCCTTCAAGAGTCAGAATATTGTTTGAAAAAGTCCGTTTTTCGTGAGCTGTGTAGTTGTTTTCAAAAGTCTGGATTTTTCCCGATTTATATGTGATTTTTCCGGTTTCTCTGATTTTTTTGTTTAGAACCGCCTCGGCTTTGAACTCGAAAGTCGTTCCGCCGGAACTTAAAAAAATGTTTTTTAATTTTTCCTTTATCGACTCAGCTTTAAGCGAGGTGCTGCTGAAATCGCCTTCTTTGAGACTTTGATAGAGGAAAAAGCCTGCAATAAGTCCTAAAATCAGGCAGAATCTGAAAAATGCCTGAATGAGAAGTTTTTTCTTTTTTTCAGGACTCATTTGCCTGCTCATAGCTGTCTGCTGCCGGATCGAGTTGCATGAATTTCATGTAGTGCGGAACGAAGCGGAATCTGATGCTTCCGGTAGGTCCGTGTCTGTTTTTCTCAACAAAAATTTCGGCTTCGTTGTTTTTCTCTTCCTCTTTTTTCTTGTAGGCGTCTTCTCTGTGGATGAACATTACCATATCGGCATCCTGCTCTATCGAACCCGAATCTTTGAGGTCGCTCAGCATCGGTTTGTTGCTGCTAAATTCCACTTTTCCGCCGCGGCGCTCTTCTATTTTTCTGTTGAGCTGCGCCATTGCGATTATCGGAATTCCCAGATCTTTCGCCAGTTTCTTGATGTTTTTGGAGTTGTATTCGACCTGACGGACTTTATCTTCTTTAAAAACATTGGAATCCATGAGCTGGAGATAGTCGATAAATATGCAGTCAAGCTTGTTCGGGGTCGTTCTGTTTGGATTCGGAGTCTTTCTGAGCTCCGCATCGAGCTTCTTTGCTTTGGAACGCAGTTCAGGAATGGTCAGAGAAGATGATTCGTCAATGAAAATCGGGAGATTGGCTGTGGCGTCAAAGTTTCCCCAAAGTCTTGTTATTTCATCTGTGTCAAACTTTGCGTTAAGCAGACTTTTTGAATTTATACTGCACTCTATGCTGACAAACCTGTTTAGAATCTGTTGTGCCGGCATTTCGAGAGAGAAGAAAAGAACGTTGAGATTCTGTTTTGCTATAGATAAAGCGATATTTATTGCAAAACCAGTCTTTCCCATACCGGGACGCCCTGCGATAATAACCATGTCGCCCGGTTTGAGACCGCTGCTCATTGCGTCGAGACGTGAATAACCTGACGAGATGCCGAGAAGTGATGAATTCTTGCTCGACTGTTCCTTGATTCTTTCGAGCAGATCGCCCATAAGAGTTTTGAAGGGCAGCACCGAGTTTGTGTGCTTGCGGTTACCGAGTGCAATCAGCTCGTTTGTCGTTTTGTCTGAAAGTTCATCGAAGTTGCTTCTCTGCTGACTTGAATTGTCTATAGCGTTCGAGCATATTTCGATAAGTGAGCGGTGAAGTGATTTTTCAAGGATGATTTCGCAGTATTGTTCCAAAGTCTCTATCGAATATATCGGTGCGTTTTTTGCCAGATCGAAAACGAAAGAGGATTCCGGTGGATTCTGGATTTTTGAGAATTCATTGATTACAGTCAGAACATCAGGTGTTCTCTGCGATTCAAAAATAGCCTTTATAATCCGAAATACTACAGCGTGACGCTCTTGTGAAAAGTCTTCGGGCAGAAGTCCGAAACCTTCAATATCGCCGTAAAGTTTGCCGTCGTTGAGGAGGCATCCCAGAAGAGCAGCCTCAATGTCTGGATTCGACGGCAGTATCCTGAAAGATGAGTCTTCCATGAATGTTTTTTCTCTAAATAGGTCAATAAAAAAACGCAAATATTGTAATGTGAAACGTTAAAATGTCAATTTTTTGACTGAGAATCAGGTATGCGGGGGAAAAGATTGAAAAAAGTTATTCAGCTGCCTGAACCGGTGCTTCTTCGCTGTCTTCAGAAACTACGAAAAGCTTGAAAACGCCGCGGACTTCTCTGAAAAGTTTGACTTCGACTTCGTAAACGCCGCTTTTCTTGATGTTTGTGTCAAGAACGAGATCTCTGTGGTCGATTTCAAAACCTTTTTCTTTAAGTGCGTCGCCGATTTCTCTGCTTGTTACACTGCCGAAAAGTTTGCCTTCGTCGCCGACTTTCTTGCTGATTTTGATTTCACATGCAGCAAGTTTTGAAGCGAGGTCGTTAGCTTTTGCAAGTTCGACATTGATCTTCTTTTCAATCATTCTTTTGTTGAACTCAAGCTGTTTTACGCTTTTTTCGTTTGCAACGAGTGCAAATCCCTGCGGAATGAGGTAGTTACGTGCATAGCCGTCTTTTACTTTTACGACTTCGCCCGCTTTGCCGAGTTTTTCAACATCTTTCGCAAGTATAACGTTCATTTCAACCTCCTATCTTCCGGTTACGGTGTAGGGAAGGAGCGCGATAGATCTTGCTCTTTTGATTTCTCTCGAAAGCTCTCTCTGGTGTTTCGCGCATACGCCGCTGATTCTTCTCGGGATGATTTTACCTCTCTCGGTGATGTAGTTGAGAAGAAGATCTACATTTTTATAGTCCGGTTCTACTTCAGTGTGAAGACAGAAACGGCAGACTTTTCTTTTTTTGTATGAAGCCATGATATTCTCCTTAAATTAAAGTGTTACGTCCTCTTCTTCTTCACCGGCGTTGCTCAGTGATTTCTGAAGTTCTTCGTTGTATTTTCTTGCGTCTTCGAAACCGTTTTTTCCGTCTTCATAAGCCTGTTCCGGAGAAGATTTCTTTTCCTGTTTCTCGAAAAGGGAAGCGATTCCTTTTGCAGATTCGAGCATTTCATCGAGATTTTCGACTTTTTCAACCTTTACCGACATGAACTTAAGAACGTATTCCCAAATGTTGAAGTTTCTTTCAACTTCTTCAACCATTTTGCCGTTTCCGATGATGTCGAAAAGCAGGTAGTGACCTTTAAGATTCTTTTTGATTTCGTAAGCAAGCTTTCTTTCGCCCCATGAACGAAGAGAAACGACTTTGCCACCGAAATCGTTGACGATAGCGTCTACACGCTCAGCGAATTGCTTAATTGCTTCCGGGCCGCCTTCGGGCTTGAGGATAGCAGTAAGCTCGTAGTGTTTTCTTTCCATAATTCCTCCTTACGGGTATAAAGTCCAAAACATTGAACAAGGAGACTTTCCACTGTTCAAAAAACAATTAGCGCGAGGAGTATAGTGAAAAAAGTCAGAAAAGCAAGATTTTTGTCTGTTACAAGAAAAAACTGCTTCGTTTGACAAAGCGTTTTCTACAATTTAAAATAGTACGAATTTTTTGGTTCAGGGGGCTTTTTTGAAAAGGATTCTGGTCGTTGATTCGGATGAACAAGTCGCTTCAATTCTTACTTTGAAGCTGAAACAGGTCGGTTTTGAGGCCGCGTCTGCCGGAACTTCAGCCGATGCACTCAAAATCATTCCCGAGTTAAGACCCGACATTATCGTTTCCGAGATGATTCTGCCGAAAATGAGTGGTATCGACTTCATGAAAAGAGTCAAAATGAACCCTGAAATGATGCGTATCCCGTTCGTTTTCCTTTCGTCATCACGCGATGTCGAAAACAAGATTCTCGCTTTGGACATGGGGGCGGCGGCTGTTTTGGCAAAGCCTCTTTTCATCAACGATTTACTGGAAAACCTTAAGGGAATTCTTGGAGAGTACGAGCTTAAAAACAGTTCCGCTTCTGAAGAAAATACTCCGGAAGGCGATATTTCCGATATTTCAGTACTGAATATCCTCAGCATTCTGCTTGAAAACAAATCTTCGGGTGAAGTCGAATTCTCAGCTTCATCCGAAAAGAGAGGGGTGATTTTCTGCGACTGCGGAAACGTCGTTCGTGCTGAGACTGACGGAGGCGAAAACAAAGACGGAATGGAAGAGCTTTACAAAATCCTTTCGTGGTCTGACGGAACTTTTTCGGTAAATTACGGTGATGTCAATGTCGAAAGAAACATCTTTATTCCGCAGAAAAAGATAATCGAAAAATCGGCCGCATGGTTCAGGGAGTATTCGGCTCTGATTCATGTGATGCCTCCGGTCGATACAATAGTTTATCTCGATTTTGAGAAGTTTGTCGAAAATCTTAACAAACTGCCTGACGATATTGATTCTGTTATCAAAAGTATCGGAGAGGGCGGCAGCAGAATATGTGATATAATGGATGGCTGCTGCGGCAACAGACTTTCATCTGCGGCTCATTTGAAGCAGCTTTTTGATCTCGGGGTAATATCCGCGGAAAATAAGGAAGAACAGTCTGGCGATACTCAAGAGGAAAGTACGGATAAGCTTTTTGACAATGCCGGAAAAACCGTTTTTGAAGAGAAGCCAGAGTTGGTGGCCGCGCCTGTCGCGGAATCTGCCGGAGAAACTAAAACATCTGCTTGGGATGAACTTGCCAAAGAGCGTGCCCGCAAAGGAAAATCGGGTAAAATCGCACTTTTCGTGCTGCTTCTGGCGATAGCTGCCGCAATTATAATATTCATTTACTATCGGGGTTTGATATGAGAACGCTTATCAGTGCGGAAGAACTCAAAAAAAGAGTTCAGGAACTCGGAAAACAGATTACCGAAGATTACGCAGGAAAAGATTTTACATTCCTCATCATTCTGAAAGGAAGTACTCTTTTCGGCGCCGATCTTTTCAGGGAGATAAAGTCTCACCGCGTAGAGCTTGACTGCATCAGGCTTTCAAGCTACAAAGGGACGAAAAGCAGTGGCAGCGTCTTGATGGATCAGGGCGAACTCAAACGCTTCGAAGGCCGGAACCTGCTTATAGTCGAAGATATCGTCGATACAGGAACGACTCTTTCGTTTTTCCTCAAGGAACTTGAAAAAGTTCATCCCGAATCGGTAAAGATCTGCTCTCTTTTCGAGAAAAAAGAGGTGAACCGCGGCAGAGTCAAGGTCGATTACCTCGGTTTTGACATAAAAAACGAATTCATCGTCGGTTACGGACTCGATCTCGATCAGAAATACAGAAACCTTCCAGACATCGAAATCTACGAAGAGAGCGACAAAAATGATTAGCTCCGAAATAGAGATTCCGCTTGAGAAGTTTGCCTTTCAGCCGTTTGATTTCAAAGAACTTTTCGGCAAAGAGCGCGTTGAAGCCGAAATCGGTTTCTGCAGCGGACACTTTTTAAGCGAATACGCAAATTCAAAGCCTGATACAGGCTTTTTAGGAATTGAATACAGCCGCAAATTCTTTCTTCGCGGCGAAAAAAATCTGAAAAGAAGACTCAATCAGGACAACGTCCGCATCGTCTGCTTCGAAGCGATCGCCGTGATGCGCGAACTTATTCCGTTTGCATCGCTTGACGCTATCCACATCTACTTTCCTGATCCGTGGCCCAAGAAAAAACACCACAAATTCAGAACCGTCCGCTTCGAAAACCTCATTATGCTCCGTAACCGCCTCAAAAAAGGCGGCAAACTCTTCATCGCGACCGACCATCCCGAATACGCCGAATTTATGGAAAAGGAAATCGCTCTCACCGGCGCATTTTTTAAGCGTCTTCCCTACGGCGGCGACGACAGACCCATAAAAACCAAGTGGGAAAAGAAACAGATCGCCGACTGCTGGGAAATCCACTACTTCCTGCTTGAAGCGGTGTAAACTAAAGAACTTTACGATAAATCAAAAGTATAATTATAAAGAACCCATCTTGACAATATCTTTATCGCGTGTATATTATGTCTGTCAAACAAAGGAGGTGAATTATGACACAGTCTTTAGTTAATTTCAGGATGGACGAAGAGTTGAAACAAAACATGGAACAGACTTGTCAGGAGTTGGGTATGAACATGACAACGGCTTTCACAATCTTTGCAAAAAAGATGACACGTGAAAAGAGAATTCCGTTTGAGGTTTCTGTTGATCCTTTTTACTCTGCTTCCAACATGAAGTATCTGGAAAAAGTCGTTTCTGAGATCGATTCAGGGAAGGCAAAACTGCACGAACACGATCTGATCGAGGATTAGCGCATGAAACTGCTGTGGGATGAATGAAAAAAACGGCAAAAAATCGTAAAATCTCCGAAAAACTTGCAAAAGTCCTATGAAAAACATTGAAACTTTTGCAAAAGTAGTATGACTTTTGTAAAACGGCACCGCAAAATGGTTGCAAAAAACTATAAAAACGGTGTCATGTATGCCGGAAGCCCCGACTTTTGATTGTTTGGGAAAAAATAATAAAAATAACATGTTACAGCGTACTTTGCGGAAAATCGCAAAATTTTTTTGATCAAATCTGCGGAAAATCGCAAAATTTTTTCAGCCAAAAATGCGGAAATCCGCAAAATTTGCGTTGATGCGGCTAAAAATCCGCTTTCCTTGCCATTTCAACCGAAATCCCTACAATAATTGAGTTTTTTTGCGCTTTTTAAGTTTTGTGTTTGCTGATATGAAAAAACTAATATTTTCAACAATTTTTCTTCTTTTTTCCTTCACCCTTTTTGCCGAGGAAGCTGTCACTTTTTCGAAATACGAGACTGAGCATCAGATCCTTTATTTTTCGTCGAACCTTGATCCTTCGGTGATCGACCGCCTCATTGCCGATGCCGAGCGGTCGGAGGAGTTCATAAAAGCGCTTTACGGCTGGGTCCCGAAAAAAAAGATCGCCGTGGTTTACGATAGGGAGACCGACACTGCCAACGGCTGGTCAAATGCTTTTATGAAAAACTCAATATTTCTCTATATTTATCCTCCGGAAAGATATTCCACGCTTTCAAGTTACAAAAACTGGGAATTCGGTCTGCATGTCCACGAATACACCCATTCGACGCAGATTGGTCAGGCACGCGGATTTCCGAGAGTGATGAACCTCATTTTCGGTGATTTCTACTTCATCGGCGGCACAATGCCGACATGGATGCTTGAGGGTGCTGCGGTTTACAGCGAAAGCATTTCGGAAGGGAAGGGGCGCCTCAACAGTCCGCTTTACAAAAGTTATCTCGACTCATTTTTCAAGGCGGGAACGGAGCTGAAACTGGGTGAGCTTTCAGGTGTAACTGACCACTGGCTCGGCGGCAATCTACCTTATCTTTACGGCACTTTTTTCTACAGTTATCTCGTTGAAAAGGTCGGTGCGGACGGGATGAAACGCTTTTTCGAGGAACTGAGCGACGACTTTTTTCCGTTTCTTATGACACGTGCCGGAAAAATGGCTTTCCACAAGTCGATCTACGGGCTTTACAAAGATTTTATCCGTGAAAACCGAGAACGGGTTTTGAATGAGTCGAAAAAAGCCGCGAAACCCTGGACGGAAGAACGTTTTTCGACAGTTTACGCCGATCTTGACTCCACTGATTACCGCTTTTTTGCCGCAAATCAGTCTGAGCGTGCACTTTTCACTTTTGACGGCAGGAAAATGAATAAATTGGGGCTTATGAGCCGCCTAGATTCGTTCGCCGAAAAGGATGGAATTACTATTTTTACTCAGACAGTGCAGAACGGAGGCAGGTTAGCGAGATCTGAACTCTTTTTTAAGGAAAAAAATTCCGAGATCAGGCAGCTTACCGAAAACGGAAGCGTCCTCGAAGCCTTTTTCGGGAAAAATGACGACATATTTTTCACTTCTTTCCGTGACGGAATAAACCGCATAACGCGGATCGATTACAGCGGCAAAGTCCTGAAAGAATGGGAATTTCCGAAAATCGATTCGATATATAGCCTCACTTTTTCGCAAGACGGAAAAATTATTGTCTTCAGCGGAAACCGCTTCGAAAGCGAGAAAAACATTTTCCTTTTTGATATCGAAAGCGGAGAAATTAAGGAAATCGACATTCCCGGCGAGCAGTACAGCGTTCACTTCGAGAACGACAAAACCCTCGTTTTTTCAAGCGAAAAAGGGGCGAAAATAGTTCCGATGCGCCTTGATCTGAGCACAAACGAGGCTGTTCAGCTCTGCACATTGTCTGAAACAGCAATTTTCCCGAAGGTTTTTGACAAAAAAGTTTACTATCTGACATTTGACAACGACGGATTCTATCCCGATTCGTGCGAAATCGATGAAAACGGCTCGGAAACTTTTCAGGCAAGTATCACAACGGTTGAAAAAGGGAAAAAGGATGAACTGAAGCACGAACTTTCGAAAGCAAAATTTTACGAAGGAATGTTCCCTTCTCTCTGGTATCCGCAGTTTTCGACAAATTTCGATATCTGGATGATAGGTGCCACCGTAATGGGAAAATCGAATGACCAGATGCGTTCTTACGACATAACTTACACAAAAACTTTCGGCGGAAGCGGCCGTCATTATGTGCTTCTCAACTATTACGACGATGCGGTTCTGCCTTCATTCCGCGCGTTTTTCAACTATTCAAACCAGACTGAAAATATCGATGACGATGAAGTTTCCCGCGTTCTGACCAACCGTTTCATGCTCGGAACTTCCTCGACCGGTGTTTTCACTCATCCGTCAGCAGGCGCGTTTTCCGATGTTGTTTCTGTCGGTCATTCTTTAGGCTGGAGTGCCGGGATCGGCGGAGTCGCTATGGATGTCAAAGAGCCGCGAAAGCCGCAACAGGAAAAGGCGAAAGACGAAGACGACGTGATCTTGAGTTTCGGCTTGAACTATGCTTTCAACCTCAATTTCAATTCGTCAAGCCGCTTTCTGAGCGAACCTATGAACAATTTTTCGTTTTCTGCTCCTGTTGTTTTTTCAAAACTTTTTCTCACAAAGCAGGAGGAACTGACATTCGCGCCGCAGATAACTTTGAGTTTTCTTCTTTCAAAAAGCGGGAAGTTGGGGTTTGTGACGAAAAATTCATTTTATATGGAATTCCTTTCAGATGACGAAATTTCTGTGACCGGCGCGGAAGAAGAGAGAAAACTCGGCGATTTAAATAATTTTATCGGCAGGAACTCGTATTCGCTTCTTCTGCGCGGCTTCAACGATGCAACTGCTGAAGGACATCACGCGTTTATGTCAAAAAACGAACTCGTTTTCCACATCGTTTCGCTTGAAAGCAATCTCGGAGCGTTTCCGCTCATGTTCAGAAATATTCAGGGAGCGGTTTTCTTCGATGCCGGAACGGTTTCGGACGATGTTTCAGTTTTCAACGGTCATTTTTCGGCTTCCACTGGCTTTGAAATCAGGTTTTTGACATATGTTGTCTACCGTGCTCCGCTTATGTGGACTTTTGGTACCGGTTATGGTTTAACGGATAAACACGACATCAGTTTCTACTTCAATCTTGGAATTTAGTATCGGCTGAACTTGAAACAAGAGCTTCTTTAAAACCGCTGTTTCTCGATGCACTTTGTGAAAGAGTGTATTCAAGAACATCACGTTTCCCGGCGATGCATACTTTTTCTTTAGCCCGTGTTATCGCAGTGTAGAGCAGTTCTTTTGTCAGCATGGGCATATTTCTTTCCGGCATGACTACAAGAACTGATTTGTATTCGCTTCCCTGACTTTTGTGGATAGTCATAGCATAGACTGTCTCGAATACCGGAAGTTCAGAAATGTCGAAAGATCTTACATTGTTGCCCTGAATAAAGCAGGCTCTCGTTTTTCCGTTTCTTTTCAGGATAACTCCGCAGTCGCCGTTCATAAGGTTGTTGGTGTAATCGTTTTTGGTGATCATTATAGGCCTGCCGTTGTAAAAGGCTTCTGTCGGATTTTTTTTCAAAATTCTTTCGATTTCCAAATTAATCTTTTCTACACCGAACGAATCTTCTTTTGATGGGCACAGTATTTTAAAATCATTTAACCGCTCTAGAATTTCTTTCTGGCTTAGATTTATGTCGGAAAGGAATCTGTAATTTTCAGCCGCAGTTTCCGCGATTTCTTGTACTATCGATATTTCGCTGAAACAGAGGTCTTTTTCTTCATTGCATATACTGACTACTTCATCTGCGTTTTTTTGTTCGTTGACTGCCTTTGCCAGTCTGCCGATGCCTGAATCTTCCTTGAATCTGTAGCTTTTTGTAAGTTTTGCCTCAATTTGACGCTCGAAAAGCCCTTCTTCAGCTGCTGAGCAGATATCGCTGAAGACATTTCCTGCATCGACGCTTGCAAGCTGGTCTTTGTCCCCTAGCAGAATTAGTGAAGTTTTGTCGGAAAGGGCGTCAGTCACTTCTGAAAAAAGGACAATATCGATCATGCTCGCTTCGTCTATGATTATCAGGTCTGCCGATATCGGATTTTTCTTGTTTTTTTTCGGTTTGCCGAAACTTTTATCAAGAATTTTATGTATCGTGAGTCCTTCGAGAGAAGCCATTTTTTCGAAAATCTGTTCTTCTATAACATTGAGTTTTCTGATGTTTTTCGTCGCGCTTTGAAGTGCCTCTGTCATTCTTGCAGCCGCTTTGCCTGTAGGTGCGGAGAGGATAATGCTGCTTTTCGGACAAATTTTGAGTATTCCTGCGATTATTTTTGCGACAGTCGTCGTTTTTCCGGTTCCTGGTCCGCCGGTGATGACTGAAATTCTGTTTTTGAGAACTGTTTCAGCTGCTTTTCTCTGCTCTGAACTTTTTTTGTCAAAAAGTTTGTCGAAAACAGTATTGATCTCTTCTCTCTTGTTTGCAAAACTTCCTTCTTCCCCGGAGAGTTCCTTCACTTTTGCGGCAAGGGAATTTTCGTAAAGCCAGTATTTGTAAAAATATATTTTTTCATCTGAAAGGACTATCGGTTTTGCTTCAGAAGTCGGATTTTTAGTGCAGCAGTAACTTCCGGCAAGAGTTTCGGATATCTTGTTCCAGTCAGGAAAGTCAATGCCGGAAAGAGCATCTTTGTTTGACTTGGTAAAAGTTTTAATCTCGTTTTTTGTAAGACAGATGCTTCCTGATGAAACCTGTTCAAAGAGAAGAGCGACTGTTAGGGCCAAAACCGGCATTTGTTCCTCAAGAAGATTTTTTTCCAGTTTGCATAGAAATTCCGCGAGATCTATTGCATGGGAGGAGAGTAGTTTTGCCTCCGCAAATTTGTTCAAAATGTTGATGTTGTCGGCAAAAATCATATCAGCACCTTAAAAGAGTTCTTGGATTTGTCTTAACTGTTTTTCATCGGGTTTTTCTGCAAAGATGCCGTTTTCGCGGTTCCCGGTCTTTATTCCGCGGAGAAAAACGTATCTTATTCCGCCGAAATCCTTAGCGTATGAATATTCGGGGTCGAGGGTTGTCATATATCTGTCGAAAGCTGTGAGATAGAGCATGAACTGCAGATAGTAGTTGTGTTTTTTCATCTCTTCCCTAAGGTGTTTTTCATCATAATCGGAGAAGCTTTCCCCCAGATAATTCGATTTCCAGTCAATGATGTAGTATTTGCCGTCAACTTTTACAACGAGGTCGATGAAACCTTGGAGAAAACCCTTTCTGACATTGTCGCCTTCAAGTTCCTCTGTTTTGTAGTTGTCGCTTATGATTTGCGATAATTCCCCTTTCTGCATGTCGTTTTTGATTGTGATAAAGAATTCCATTTCGGATATTTTTTCGTCTTTTCCAACATCGCGCAGGCTTTTGCCTCCTTCAAATATCGGTACGGAGCAGAGTGAATTGATGCAGTCGTTGACAGTGGCGGTCATTGTTTCAAGCTCTTCTTGGCTTTTAAAATTCATCTTCTTTTTTAGTATGGCGCGGATGGTTTCACTGTTGTTTTCTGAAGCAAAATCGGAATTTTCAAGGATTGTATGAAGGATTGTTCCGGCTTCCGTGCCTTTAGGAAATTGCGCCATCGGAACATTTCCTTCTTCCGTGGTTTCTTCTTTTGTCAGCGGCATGTAATCGTTTTCGGGATCTTCGTCTGCTGTTGCCGCAGATTCTTCACTGCTTTGACCGGAAGAGATTATGCTGCTGAAACTTGAGAGCGCCCAATCTGGTTTTATTTCGCGTGTTGCCTCTTCAGGTCTGTTTGTCAGCACTGTTTTTAGTGAATGTTTTTCTTCAGCGGCAGCAGATTTGGTTTCGCATTTTTTTATCTTGATTGTGTCGGTATGAATGAAAGATGAATTCTCATTCTTAAATACGGAAGTCGCTTCCAAATATCTTTTTTCTTCCTGAGTGTAGCATACTGTGAGGTATTTTGCGCGGGTAATTCCCACATATATCCGGCGCTTCTCTTCAAGTTTTTCGTCATTCGGGAGAGCACCGATTATGGTTTGATTCAGATTTTTAGCCGGCATTAAAATGATGTCTCTTTTGTAACCGTTCTCGGTTTTTGTGTGCTGCAGCACCCATTTCTCATTTCTCTCCTGATTGAGGATAAAGGGAAAAAATACGATATTGAATTCAAGTCCCTTGCTTTTATGCAGTGTCATCACCCTGACACAGTCGGTTTTGTCGCTTTCTGTGCGGATGATTTCATCTTCCATGCCGCTTTTGGATTTTATTTTTTCGTTGAACCATTTTTGTGTTCTGAGAGGGGAAAAGCCTTCAGAAATTTCGTATTTGTGTATCAGTTCAGCAAGCTGGCGTAAAATGCTTACAGTCCTTTCTCCTCTTTCAGCTATGTTGTCTAGAATCTCTTTGTCTTCGAGGAATTTTGAGAAGACGGCATAAAACCCTTTCTGTTCCCACTCTTCAAAGCATGAGATAAATTGTTTATGAAGTTCGTTGAGAGAGAAGTTTTCATTTGCGATATCGTCAACGGTTGTGTTGTAGAAGAAGGAGAGAAGAAGAGTTTTGAATTCGGCAATTCCACCTGTAGCCGCTGCTGCCACGAGTCTTTGCATTGAGATTGCCTCATCTGAAGAAAATATCGAGAGATGTTTAGCCGTGTCTGTTTCTACTATGGCTGGGATATCGCAACTTTTCAGTTTTTCGCATACTTCCAGTGCAAAATCGTTTTTTGCAACTAAAACGGCAATGTCGGAATAATTTACAGTTCTTTCCGAGACGGCTCCGTCGTTTTTCTCTCTGATTCTGAAGTCGGAACCCTGTTTTGTCATTTCCTGTATCGTATAGGCAATATGGTCGGTTATCAGGTTTTTCAGCACCTCTGCTTTTATCTCCTTCCCGTTTTCTCTGTTTGGCAGTTCTCGCACGAGCATTCCTGGGAATTTTTTGCTGTTGAGCGTGAGAGCATATTCATCTTCGGTTTTCGCAGCTGATACAGCGTTGTATTTTATCAGCGAGTCATCTCCGAAAATATTCTTTTTGCTGAATACATCGTTGGCAGCTCCCACTGCGGCTGGGGAAGAACGGAAATTTGTTTCCATGCTGTAAATCCGGTCAACATCTTTTTTTGTTTCGATGTATGAAAAAATATCGGCTTTCCTGAAAGAGTAAATCGACTGTTTAGGGTCTCCGATAAAGAAGACTGTATGTCTGCCGTTACAGAAGAGTTTCTTGAAAATGAAGTATTGAAAGGGGTCTGTATCCTGAAATTCGTCAATCAGAACAAAGGAATAGTGCTCAGCCATGATTTTTTGAAGTGATTGTGCCGCGCTGCCTTCCTTCTCTTTCAGAACTTCGTAGATTATAAGCAGAATATCGTCAAATCCCATGACATTTTTTCTGTTTCGGTTGTTTCTGGCAATAGCCGGCGCTTTTTCAGCAAAGTCTTTATAGATTTCTGCTATCTGACCGGCAAAAGTGATTTCGGGATTTTCGATTTTTATGCTGTCGTTTTCAACACCGATTCCTGCTTTTGAAATAAACTCAGTCAGCTCTTGTATCGAAACTTTTTCCCTCGATTTCTTTTCATCCAGAAGTCTTTTTCCGGTCTGGTCTTTCAGGTCGCAGTTAACAATGTTCTGTCTGAAAAAAGTTCGCGCGGCATCTCCGGCGGGATCTGCATCTTTCGAAAGCTCCATTTTGAAATCTATTCCGAGTTCGAAAGCGTGTTCTTTGATAAGTTTCTGGCAGAAACCGTGGATAGTGAATATTGAGGCTGTATCAAAGTCGTTAATAGCTTTTTTCAACTTCTTTTCGGTTTTTTTACCCGAAAATCCTTTGCAGAGAGTTTCTATCGTTTTGTCGTCGCATTTGCTTGTCTCAAAGAAATCAAGCGCCTTTTCAAGAAAGTCGAGAATCCTTTCTTTGAGTTCTGCAGTCGCATAATTCGTGAATGTTACGGCAAGAACTGAGTCGATAGCGTTTTCGGTTTCCAGTATCCAGCGCAGAACCATTATTGCTATGGAATAGGTTTTGCCTGTTCCGGCAGCCGCTTCGATAAGATTTTTTCCGGCAAGATTGACATCTAAGACGTTAAACTTTTTATAATTTTCTGTGGCCATTTTTTCTCCGTAAAAGTATCCTTTGACGTTATAAGAAAAAAAAATTTTTGTGCAACCATATAATTGATTTTTAAAATCTTTTTTTAGATTTTTCCTTGTGTAAAATAGAGCGTTTTCTTGGCTATGGGAGATGAAATGTTTGAAAATATCGCCTTTTTTCAAAGCAGACACGGCAGCATTAAAATGGCCTGGAGCAGTTTCAAATCAGACTGTGAGAAAGGCGTGATCCTCTTTTTGACCGGCAGGGCTGAATATTTTTTGAAGTATCTCCCTTTTTTCAAACGGATGAACGCTCTTGGTTTTACTGTTTTCTCGCTTGATCACAGAGGGCAGGGGGCGAGCGGCAGAATGCTTGCCGACACCGAAAAAGGATATGTCGAAGATTTTGATTTTTATGTGGATGATGCGGAAGATTTCCTCAAAAACACGGTGCTTGAATATGCGGGGAAAATGCCTGTTTTTCTTGTTTCGCACTCGATGGGCGGCGCGATATCCCTTCTTCTTGCCTCGAGATGCCCGGATCTGTTCACGAAAATAGTCTTCACAAGCCCGATGTGGGGCCTTATTTACGATATGCCGGAATTTTTGGTCACAACTATCGTGAAAGGTGCATGCCGCTTAGGTTTCAGCAAGTTTTATGCTTTGGGGAAAAGTGCGAAGGACTATCTCAAACCTTTTGAAAAAACTCACCTCACTCAGAGTTTTGAAAACTATATGCGTCAGCAGAAATTCGTGACTGAAAATACCTCTTTCGCCTTGGGCGGACCGTCATTTCAATGGGTTTCTGAAAGCATCAAGGCTATGGAAAAACTTCCCGAAGCGGCGGAAAAAGTCAAAGTTCCGGTTCTGCTTGTTCAGGCTGAATGTGATACTGTAGTTGACAACAACTGTCAGGATTTTGTCGCATCAAAGTTTGTTAACTGCCGCAAAACCCTTATTGCAAAAGGGTTTCACGAACTTCTGAACGAAAAACCTGACTTCTTTGAAGAAACCGTAAAAGAAATCTCGGACTTCATTGATTTTTAGGCCGAAACACCTCTGCAACCCTTATTCCATGCACCTTTCGCAGCCATCATTCTGCTATTTGCCGCTAAGGAATCCAGCGTTCTTTTTTTGGCGGAAATTCCTGAATCACTGTTTTTACAAGATATTTGATCGGATACTCGCTGACAAATCTGACTTTTCCTGATTCTTCCAAAACCATATATTTTCCGTTTTTTGAAGCAATCGCCTCGCCATCATAAAAATAATCTATATAGTCAAATTCTATCGGAAAAATCTCTTTTCCGGCTTTGTCGATCACACCGTACAAATCGTTATTTCCGACAATAAAAATTTTATCTGTAGTTTGAATCGGAAAAGGAGCAGATATTTCATCATATTTTGCAGGAATAATGATTTCTCCGTTACTATCCTCAATTCCTGCTTTTCCCGATTTTCTGAATATATGCCACGTTATGAATTTCTCATCTTTATCATCGTCTGAATCAGGGAGTTCTTTGCCTTTAATATCAAAATATTTTTCCTGTTTTTCAGGAGTTTTGACTTCAATGCGTCCTTTATAAAAGTGTGCACCGAAATTTAAAGAAAAGTTCCCCCGCAGAACGATTTTGTTTGCCGTATCAAAAATAAGAGTTTCCTCTTTTGTCTCAAAAGATGTCATACCCTCCCGAAGATCCCAGAGCGTGCCGCTCCCTTCGGTTTCAAAAAGTAGTTTTCCGTCCAAGTCAAAAATATAAGATTTGTCTTCATCTTTTTTGTAGGCATATAAAAGTTTGTTGAACGCCTGTATTTTATCGTATTCACAGCTAAAAATCTCAGTCCCGTCGGTTTTTATCACACATTTTTTGCTTGTTTTTTCATCTGTGACAATCAGCAGCCCGTTTTGCATTATCCATATACTGTCGTAAATCGCATTGAGCGCAACTTTTCCGTTTTTATCAATAAGTCCCCATTTTCCTGAAATTTTTACAGGCGCAAAGCCGTTGTGAAAACTGCGGACACCTTCAAAAATCGGATCAATTTTGAAATTTCCTGACTCGTCGATAAAACCGTATTCATTGGGACCGAGTGAAGCCGGTGCAAGCATTCCGGCATCAGGTTTAGCACTATCAACCGGATTAAAAGAGCCGATTTCATAAAATGTTCTGCTGATTATTCTTCCCTTTTCGTTAATGAGCCTGATCCCGTCCTTTGCAAAAAGTGCGATTCTGTTATTTCCGAGAACTTCAATCTGGGTGTATTTTGCCGGTGCCATCTCATTTCCGTTCTCATCAAGCAGACCATAGAGACCATTTTTGTCGGAAAAAATGAAAGTGGCTTTTCGGTTCGTATATTTCTCCCAAAATGAACCCTCTAAAGCATAAACACAAACCAGTGACAGGAAAAATATTGCTATTATAGCTTTCTTCTTATTTTTAAGTTTCTTAACAAAAAAACTTGCTGTAAAAAATATTTCAAAAATCACATACGGAATAATTTCAATACTTCCCCAAACTACGTTATTAAAAAGCACCTGCTCTTTCTTGGTTTGCCAACCTGATCTTATGATGGCATCTAAAACAATAGTGGCCCCCATCCAATTGGCAAAGACAAAAAAGAGCAGCAGTATTCTGAACAAGAAGATCAATATGACTGTTTTTCTTAGATATTTCAGCTGTTCTTCCTTGAAGCTTACAAAAATGCAGTATATATGAAAAGCTAAAAAGTATATGAAAGGAGCTGCAACAATAAGTAAAAAGGCTACTTCAGAACGTAGTGCGTCAAATTTATAAAATAAATGGAACTCACCCCACAATCCAAAAAATATGATCAAATAAAAGATTTCGGAAATTATAATAAAATTACATAATCGCTTGTCACAATCTCCGGCTGAACAAACCTGTTTTGCCATCATTTTTCCTCCGGCTTCGGTTTATTCCTTTCAACTGCTTTTTCCACTCTTTCTCTTCCGTACCAGTATTCGCTTCTGTCGGAAAAACAATAACCGGAAATTCCCCATTCGTAGTATTCCCAAATGGTATAGCGGAGTTCGTCTACACCTTCCCATTCCGGCTTTATTTCAACAATTTTTCTGCCGCTTCTGTCGATTATAAAACGACGCTCGCCTTGCCTGGCGTATGCCGCGTCAAAATAAAACGGGCTCACGCTGTCATATTCGGCCGGAATCACAATATTTCCGTCTTCATCAAGGAATCCCCATTTTCCGTTCTGCTTGAACGATGTCGAAGTTTCGTACAAACCGTGTCTGACCTCTTCGTATTTGCCGTATTTTTTTTGCTCATTTTCTTCTAACGCTTTTTCATCGTAATAGGGTCTTTCTTTTATATTGCAGTTTTCATCAAATTCATCGTCATGGTTCTTTTTGATTATATCACAGATTTTTTCGCCGCTTGCGATATCAAAAATAGTATAATGTTCCTCTTTTTCACCTTCTTCTTTGTAGTTAAGATAAAAACGGTTGTTTCCTATAGAATTTCTATACATGCTATAAAGTATTCCTCTCGGCTTTTTCATAAGAAAAATCTCTTTGTTTTCCCATGAATTGAGATAAATTGAAGAATCTTTTCTGACAACGGCTTTGTTGCCAGCCATTCCGTATAATTCATCGTATTCTGCCTCCAGAATCTTAGCATTTTTCATATCAACAATTCTTATTTTACCGCCTCTTGAAATGACAAGTGTTCCCTGATTGTAACCTTCCAGTTCATCATCTTTAAACTGAGGTTCAAGAATATATTTTCCGCTTTTGTCTATTATTCCCCACAATTCGCCCTGCTTTGCGCCGACTATTCCGTCAACAGAATAATAACCGATTGCGTCAAATTGCGGCTCTATGACATAATTCAGATCTTTATCGACAAATCCCCATTTTCTGCTTTCTTTATCGGCAACTCCGAGCATTTCTTCTGTATAAAGAGGATTGATGTCGTAAAAACTGACATCTTTTATCTTTCTGCCGGTTTCATCAAGAAAAACGAACTTTTTTTCTTTTGTAAAAGCAGGGATCATACCGTCCCGTACTTTATCGATGTAAAGATATTCCTCAGCCGGAACAATCTCCTTCCCGTT
>DBYV01000030.1:20913-26109 GCA_002310995.1 bacterium UBP6_UBA1177
ACCGTAAAAACCATTTTTGTGGAGAAAAACAAAACGGGCTTTCGGAGATTCAGTTTTGGTGCCGGTCGGAGCAGACGCACAGGCAGCAACAAGCAACAAAAGTATTGAAATTATCAAGTTTTTCGTTTTCATATTTCCGGTTTCATCTCTTCCAATATTTTTTCGACTTCCTTTTTTATTCTTTTTCTGTGCACAAATTCCTCATATATTGCGAAAACAAAAATCGCTATCACTGATAAAAAATGGAATTTTACTTGATGAGTCATCACGAGTGCAAACCATAGAAAAATCAAAACAATAAAAAAGACAGTGTTCCGAATAAAAAAATTTTTACTTATTGTCCTAAGAACAATTTTTTCTCCATCATAATCCTGCTGTCCGAGCAATTCTTTTATCTGCTGATCCTTTTTTTTTATCCGATGTTTGTAATATTTCCTCATCAGAAGTTCGTTTAAGATCAGTATCATGCAGTACACAGCAATCCATTGAAACGAGCGCAATCCTACAAGTATCACAGCATCCAGAACAACAATTACTATATGAGCATTTCTATCAAAAAAATCAACAGGATAGAACTTGTAAAGATACCAATCGTTTTTCTTGTAAAACCTGAAATATTCAAAAAGCAGAAACAATGTGGGCAACGATGGAAAATCCTTCTTTATCGGAGATAATCCGGCATAAGATTCTAACGCACAGGAAATCATTAAGCATATTTCAAAAACAATAATTGATCCGCTTCTGTTCAAGACATTCATTTTCTTGCCGCAAAATCACTGAAATTATTAAGTTTTTCGTTTATATTCACCATTCGGTTCGCAAACTTGTCCGTAAAGTTCTTTACATTTAAGTTTAGAAACTATTTTTTCCATCATTTCACCTTATCCATATTCCACAACAGATAGAGCGGCAGACTGATTGCCGCAGTTCCCTCACAGTCTGCGACGGCGAGGTTTTTGAGCGAAAGTTTGTAACCTGTTTTTGGTTTGAATTTCTTGCAGAACTGCTTGAAACTCTTTGCCTGGGTATTTGCCGCGGCTTTCACTTCAACGGGAAATATTTCGCCCTCTTCCTCAAAGAGAAAATCGAGTTCCGCACTGTTTCCCGAGCGCCAGAAATAGGGGCTTTTACGCAGCGTTACAAGTTCATTCAGGACATAATTTTCAGCAATCGCACCTTTAAATATTTTCAGGTTGTCGCCATCTCCCAGAATATCTTTGTAGCTTAAGCCGAGTCTGCGGCAAAGCAGGCCGGTATCTGCCATATAGACTTTGAAATATGTCGCATCTGCGTTCGCTGAAAGAGGAATTTCCGCATTCTGGACAAGCTCCACAAGATGAACAAGGCCCGCGTTTTTGAGCCACTGCAATGCTGACTCCAACTCGTGGGCGCGTTTTCCCTCCTTCACATGGGAAAAGACGAATTTGTTGTTTTCTTTCGCAAGCTGTTTCGGAACAGAATCCCACACAAGCCTGATTTTTTCTATTTCTGAAACCGGAGCGTGCTTTGAAAAATCGTCGGCGTAGTCGCTCAGAATCGTATTCTGAATCTCCTGAACCGCCGCAAAATCCTTCGATGCAACATATTCGTTCACCGCTTCCGGCATTCCGCCGACAACATAGTATTCCTTCAGAAGACGCTCCAGCGGTTTTGCATAAACTTCCGGGATCACGCGGTCTGATTTCCAGCCGGCAAAAAGTTCCAGATATTTTTCTTCACCGTTCGCGGCCAAAAATTCGTCAAAACTCATCGGGTGCATCTGCATCCTGTTCACTTTGCCGACCGGAAAAGAGAAATTTTCCCTTTTCAGCGCGACTCCGAGAAGAGATCCGGCACACGCGACATGAAGATCGCGTTTGTTTTCGCAGAAATATTTCAGAGCAGTGATTGCACGCGGTGCTTCCTGGATCTCGTCGAATATCAGAAGCGTTTTTCCTGCCGTTATCCTGCACTGCTCAAGCAATTCTATTTCACGGATAATGCGTTCCACATCGAAATCGTAATCAAAAACAGAAGAGTATGCACTGTTTGACTCAAAGTTGATGTAGCACACATTTTCAAACTGCGTTTCTCCGAATTCCTTCAATGCGTAGGTTTTACCGCACTGACGAACACCTGTGACAAGTAGCGGTTTGCGGTTCTTGCTTTCCTTCCAAGCAATTAAACCGTTAATGAAATTTCGTTTCATGGAGCCTCGTTTTTACAAAAGTCATACCACTTTCGTAAAAATTATAACATTTTTCATAGGACTTTTGCAAGTTTTTTGGAGATTTGAGATTATTTTGTCAGTTTTCCGTCAAATCGATTACTTTTGGTCGTCTGTTCCGTTCTTCTTCATACTGCCATATAATTATTGCTCGACCGTCGGCGTTATTTTCGCCAGTTCTTTTTCACAAAAAGATATTTCTGCATCAATATCCTTCAAAGTTTCCAGCACTATTGAAGAACAGGCTTCATCTTTACAGGTCCAATATCTGTCGGACAACACTTCATAGATGGCATATTTTTTGATTGTTGTTGCCTTTTTTAAATAGTGAAGACTTCTTTCAGGTATTCCGATGCGCGCAAAAAATACCGCTGCTGTCGGCCAGATAAGAGCCAGCTCATTGTCCATAATCTTTGATTTCTGTTCTGGAGAAATTTCTCTTATTTTTACTGAATTTCCATTTTCATCTTCAGTTTTCAATTTAGTAGCTCCTTCGTAACCCAGCATCTGTTCTTTGGCAACTGCAGCAAGTTTTTGAAAATTTTCATCATCAGAAAATGGTGCAGCCATAACGCACGACTTGAGAAAACCGGATTTACATGCCTTCAGAAAATATTCAGCAGCTGTGTTTTTATCACCGATTTTCAAAAATTCCTTTCCGGCTTCGTAACATGCCGCGACAATTCTGCCTTTTTCACAGGCAGAAACAAACATATCTTTGCTCTCTTTGCCTGCATATTTCGAATCCACTCCTAAATAGTAGCATCCTACCGGGCTGTTGTTTCTGCATGAGTTCTCTAAGCACTTTGTTTTCAACTCATCTTTTAAGATTAAAAAGCCTAAAAAATTCATCCCGCCATTTTCAAATCCGCAGAGATTCGTTTTATTCATACCGTTGTGTTTCAAGAAAATTTTCGTCATTGAAACCTTACAGGCGGTCTTGACTCCAAATGAACATAAGTTATTTGATTTATTAATAAAAACTGTCATAGAAAGAGCGAGAGAAATTGCGAAGATCAGCAAAAACAATGCAACATGCCGCAAAATCGAAATAAACGATGATTTTTTCATCGCTTACCTCCGGCTGACATGATATATTTTTCATTTTCTCTTTTCAATGCGCTCAATAAAGACAAATAATGTTCATGCAGTCGCTTGTTTTCGGCAGTCTTTTTTAAAACCGGATCTTTTAAAATCATTATCACTAAATACGGCGTTTTCTTGGTTTTTTCGATTATAAGTTTTTCTGTCTTTTCTTTATCTCTGTTCATCAATAAAGTCTTTATTTCAAGAAGTGTTGTCTCTTCCGGAGATGGTTTCTCTGAATCTTGTGTCGTTTCGCCAACCAGCAATTTTTTATCCGAACATGATTTTTGATCCCCTAAATCACATCCCCAGTCAAAAATACCGTATGCCATCTCAAGGTTTAAATAACCGTTTAGCCCGCTATTTACAATGACTCCTGTTCTATTGCAGAGTTCTTCATTACCGCTAAGACATCCCAATTCAATATAATGGTAAAAATTATCATAATTGCCTTCAATTGCTTCAGATATCGCAAGATAAATACAAAAATCATCTTTCTTTTCTACAACACATGTCTTTTTTGCAATCATTTCAGTAAAAAAGAAAAAGCTGGCTATCAATAAAATTCCGCCAATGATTCCGGAAAAAATCGCTGAAAATATCAGTTTTTTCATTTTATCTCTCGTAATACCTCCGAAACCCTTATTCCATGCACCTTTCGCAGCCTTGGGTGATGTGGTTGGCGTCCAAATATTCCTCGAATTTGCGGAGGGCTTCCTGCGTTCCGAGATTCCATTTCGGAGCGATGAGATATTCCGCCGGTGCAGTGGTGAAAAGCCTGAACAAAACTTTGTCAGGCGGCAGTTTCGCGATGATCTTGGCCGTGATCTCGATATATTTTTCGACTGAAAGAAGCGGGAACGGATTTTCGGCATAGATTTTTTCAAGCGGAGTGCGGTTGTGGATCTGCAGGTGATGGAGCTTCAACCCTTTTACAACAGGGCTTTGCGTGCTCTCCATGACGGTATTCATCATATCTTCTTCGGTTTCGCCGGGAAGTCCTAAAATTATGTGCGGAGCGACTTTGATTTTGTTCTCGCCGTATTTTTCGACATTTTCAATCGCCTTGAAGTAGCATGCTGCATCGTGACCGCGGTTTATCCACTTCAAAGAGCAGTCGTTTGTTGACTGCAAACCGAGCTCTATCCAGATTTCATCTATGTTTTTCGGCACGCAGTCAAGGATCAGCTGAATCTCTTCTTTGCCTAAATAATCGGGGCGCGTCGAAAAGATCATTGCCACGACACCCTTTATTGATGCAGCTTCGCGGTACATTTTGGCTAAAGTTTCCTTGTCGCCGAAAGTGGAAGTTCCGCTCTGGAAATATGCCGCAAAAAATTTGTTGCCGTAGCGGTTTTTGAGGAAGTTCATGCTTCTTTCAAGCGTTTCAAGCCTGTTTTCTTTGGTCATATCGACTGAAACATTGGGCGAAAACGACTCTTTCCGGCAGAAAATACACTTGTTCCAGGGACAGTCAAAGCCTGTGCTCATCGAGATGCGGGCGACTCTGCCGCCGAATTTAGTCTTCATGTAGCTGTTGAATGTGAAAATCTTGTCGTCAAGCATTTTTATAGACTTCCGAGTATGAGAGGAGATTTTTCATGCGCTTTTTCCGAAATTCTGACTGCATTTTCAAGGTGCTCGTTTGCACTTTCCAGCCTTTCTTCCTCATCGTAGTGTATCGTGTAGATGAGGTCTCCTTTTTTGACGTGATCTCCTGCTTTTTTCGCAAAAACGAAACCGACCGCCTTGTTCACGCTGTCTTCCTGACGAAGCCTGCCGCCGCCGAGACGTATCAGCGCCTTACCGAAATCAAGTGCATCGATTTTTGTGATGACACCGCTTTCATTTGCACGAACCTCTTTTCTGAAGCGGCTTTCAGGAAGAATCGAATAGTTTTCAGT
>DBYV01000014.1 GCA_002310995.1 bacterium UBP6_UBA1177
GGAAATCACGCGCCGAAACAGCGGTTGCACCTTTTGTCGGACGGAATTCCGCCGGGCCGAAATCGGGTTTCCATTTCGGATCTTTGAGTTTCGCTTCAAGACCTTCGTATTCGCCTGATCTGACAGTCGCAAGGTTTCTTCTTTCGGGGCTTGTAGCCGCATATTCGTAGAAATAAACCGGATAGTCGAGCTCTTCGCCCAGTCTTTTTCCGAGGTCGTGCGCGATCTCTACGCATTCGTCCATCGTAACACCGCTAACCGGAATAACGGGGCAGACATCACACGCGCCGAAGCGGGGATGAGCACCTTTGTGGTGACGCATATCAATAAGTTCGTGGCTCTTCTTTACTGCAGCGAAAGCAGCCTGTTTAACTGGTTCAGGCTCGCCGACAAACGTAACAACCGTTCTGTTGGTGTCGTATCCAGGATCGACGTCAAGCAGTCTGACACCGCTCACCTTCTTGATTTCAGCAGTGATCTTGTCGATCACGGCCATATCTCTTCCTTCAGAAAAATTGGGAACACATTCGATGATTTTAGTCATTGCAAACTCCATAAATTATTAAAACAGCAAATTTTCGCGTGAGAGTATATTTTGAAATAATCAAGTCAAGATTTTCAGTACTTAAGAAAAATTGTGAAAAAAAGTCAGGCCTTTAAAAAAAAGGCTTCAATAAAAGCAAGCAGTTCGCTGTAGATGTCGTTCCTGTGCACAAAAACAAACAGTGACGTAACAATAACAGGAAGAACCATTAAAATAAAATACTTATACTCCTGCATCAAACTTTCTTTCAGGAACTGCTCATCGGGATAAAGATCGGATATACGAAGTTTCTGCCTCGGCCATTCCTGCGTATAACCCAGATTTACCTTGCGGCTCTCGGTGATTTGCGCTGCCTCGCTCTGAGTCAATTTCTTTTCTCTCGGCTTGAAATCAGCCGATGTCGCCATCGTAAGTCTTGCCATGTTCCTCTTTTAATCCTTCAAAGCTTCCAATCCTGGTATCATACCGCCGTTTTTAAGAAATTCCAGTGCGGCTGTTCCGCATGTAAAAACATCATCAAACTTGTTCGAAAGACCTGCCTTCCCGAGCATTTCTTCTGTATCTCCGCCACCTGCGACTTTATGTATCGGCAAAGCAGAAATCTTTTGTGCAAGTTTTAGACTTCCGATCGAAAACTGCGGTTTCTCATATACGCCGAGCGGACCGCTCCAGAAAAGATGTTTACATTCCGCAATTTTTTCTGCAAAAAGTTCGACCGTTTCGGGACCGATATCGAAAGCCGACATTCCCTCTCTGAAAGAATCCGTTTTGCAGATTTCAGGCTCAGTTGAATTGATTGTTTCGGCAACAACATGATCTACTGGAAGAACAATTTCGACTTTGCGGACTTTTGCACTTTTCAGAATCTCTTTTGCAAGCGGAATTTTGTCTTCATCAACCTGAGTCGCTCCGACATTGATCCCCTGGGCAGCAAGAAAAATGTATGCAAGCGGGCCACCGATAATGATTTTGTCGGCCATATCAAGCATTGGGCGTATTAGTCCGATCTTGTCAGCAGTATTCGTGCCGCCGAGCATGAGGCACAGACCGCTGCCGTGCTCAAGACCTATGAATTTAGACAACTCGTTAACTTCCTGCTTTACCGCAAAACTGGCTCCTTTTGTATCAACAAAGCGCGGAAGAACCGCAATTGAAGTATCCTTTCTATGGGAAACACCGAAAGCATCATTGATGTAGACATCACACATTTTTGCAAGCTCGCGTGCAAAAGCAGTGGAACTCTTTTTTTCCTCGCTGTTGAATCTGAGGTTTTCAAGAACAAGTATCTGTCCGGGCTTGAGATCACGCACCATCTGCATCGCGCCCATACCAACGCAGTCTTCGAAAAAGTAAATATCTTTCTCCAGGATTTCTGCCAGCTTCGCTGCAAAAGGTTCAAGCGTATACTGAGTATCTTTTTCGCTCTCGGGCCTTCCGAAGTGAGAAGCTATAATAAGACGGGCATTGTGCTCCAGAATGTGATTTATTGTAGGAATGACCTTGTTTATTCTTTCGAAATCGGCGATATTTCCGTTTTCATCAACAGGAAAATTAAAATCTGTCCTGAGAAATACCCTTTTTTCCCTGATAGCAAGTTCGTTTACGCACTTAACGCCGAGAGTATCGAAAAAACCCATAAAAACCTCCGTCTAAGCAAAAAGTTTTTTCAGAACATCGAACATTCTATTGCTGTAACCCCATTCGTTGTCATACCAGCTGAGCAGTTTGACCATGTTCCCCTGCATTACAGCTGTGTTGAGAGCGTCAAGAATCGAAGAGTGCGGGTCTCCGTTGAAATCGTGTGAAACAAGCGGCTCATCACAGTATCTGAGAACGCCTTTCATCTGGCCTTCGGCATATTCTTTCATAAGCGCATTGATTTCTTCGGCGGTAGTTTCCTTTTCGATGAGGAAAGTAGCGTCGACAAGACTTACGTTGGGTGTCGGAACTCTTATCGAAATGCCGTCAAGCTTGCCTTTAAGTTCAGGAATGACAAGGCTGATCGCCTTTGCCGCGCCTGTTGTCGTCGGAATCATGCTTACAGCGCCCGCTCTTGCTCTGCGGAGATCCTTGTGCGGAAGGTCGAGGATGCGCTGGTCATTCGTGTATGAGTGGATCGTGGTCATAAGACCGTGCTTAATTCCGAAGTGTTTGTGCATAATGTAGGTTATCGGAGCAAGACAGTTCGTGGTGCAGCTTGCGTTTGAAATGATGTTGTGACGCTCTTTGTCATAAAGATAATCGTTTACGCCGTAGACGACCGTCATGTCCTCGCCTTTTGCCGGAGCGGAAATGAGAACTTTTCTTGCGCCTGCTTCGATGTGAAGGTTTGCCTTTTCCCTTGCCGTGAAGCGGCCTGTACACTCAAGGACTGCATCAATTTTCATATCTCTCCAAGGAAGATTTTCAGGGTCTTTTTCAGCAAGAATCTGGACTTCGCGGCCGTTTACGATAATCGAAGACTCACCTGCGGTAACTTCTTTATCCCAAGTTCCGTGAACAGAGTCATACTTCAAAAGATGAGCGAGAGTTTTAGGATCAGTAAGATCGTTGATAACAACTATTTCAACTGCATCGCTTCCTTCAGCGATTCTGAAAACAGCTCTTCCGATTCTGCCGAAGCCGTTGATTGCAACACGAATTTTTGACATTTTTTACCTCCAAAAAGTTAATTATTAAAAGATTGTTCTTCGTTTTCTTCCTGATTTTCAGCACCGTCCTGCCTTCTGAAGAACGCTCTGTCCATCATGTAAACCGGTTTTGTCCAGTTTCCTTCCATATTGTCACCGAAGCACGATTTGACTGCATCACAACTTGCATCCAGGTTGTCGCATGTCGAAACGATGAGCGCTTCGAGCGTTTTCGGACGTTTCGGAGATCCGAACTCATACTGACCATGATGGCTCAGAATTATGTGGATAAGGTCCATTTTGAGGTCGTTATCTTCCGGAAAGCTAGATGCAACAAGCTTTTCAAGCCAGGTCGCACCCATGTAGATGTGCCCTAAAAGTTTGCCTCTGTCTGAATATCTGTCAACCATCGAAGTGGCAGGATTTATCTGAAATTCAAATATTTTTCCGACATCGTGGAGCATCGAAGCCATGACTATCAGAGAGATATCTACACCGTATTTCTCATCAAAAACTTCCGCAACGGCAAGAGCCGACTGCGCAACCGAAATTGAATGTTCCCAAAGTCCTCTGCGGCAGGCGTGGTGCATGCTCCTGCCACCTGGAATCGTCGTAAAAAGATGCCAGATTTTCTCGTTTTCCATAAACTTCAGAACAAGCTCTTTGTGCTTGGGAACAAGCACTTCAATAAGCTCGTCCCACTGTTTTTTGAGCTCGTCAAAAGTGTAGAACGATTCCGGCAGGATTCCGGCGCACTCAGAATCGATTCTGTCAGGCGGTACGATAACTGCGTCGTTCACTGTTATCTGCATATTTGAAAGATATTTACCGACTTTTCCTGTAAGAACGTGAATGACATTTCCAGCTTGTACGGCCTCGCCTGTTTCCTCCGTGATATCCCAAACCTTTCCTGCAACTGTCGATGTGCCGTCAAAAAGGTCAAGATCTATATATTTTTTGCCGGTTTTGCCGACTTTTACCGAAGATTTTTTAACTAAGAAATAACATTTTGAATCTGGAATTATGATATCGCCGTCTTCGATGTCGGCCACCATAAGTCTTGAATTTTTCATTGTTTCACCGTCAGAAATTTACCAGTTTCATAAAAGAAGAGGCTTTAAGACTTGCTCCGCCGACAAGCGCGCCGTCGATATCTTCATTGGCCATAAGTCCTTGGATATTCTCTGGTTTTACACTACCGCCGTAAAGGATTCTTGAATCAGCGTAGTCATACCTTCCCTTCAATATTTTGCGGATGAAAGTATGCATTTCCGCAGCCTGCTCCGGAGTTGCCGTGACACCTGTTCCGATTGCCCATACAGGCTCGTAAGCAATTGTGATTTTTTCTGGCGGAAGAGTGAGATTATCGTCAAAAGCCGAATAAATCTGTTCTTTCAGAACATCGAACATCACGCCGCTTTCCCTTTCCGGAAGAGTCTCGCCAACACAGAAAATAAGATGAAGACCGTTTTCCTGGACGAATTTCACTTTCTCGCGAATGAGGTCGTTCGGTTCGCCGAAAATTCTGCGTCTTTCGCTGTGACCGATGATTACAGCCTTTACACCGAGATCCGCCAGCATTTTTCCGCCGACCATGCCTGTAAAAGCACCTTCAGCTTTCGGATAGACATCCTGAGCCGCTATTGTTATGTTTTTTCCAGCAGCAAGTTCCGCTGACATTTTGATGTAGGGATATGCCGGCGCGATTATCACTTCTCTTTCTGAATTGAGAGCTGTATTGCCGAATTCAGCAAAGAAATCAACGACTTCTTTTGAAAGCATATTCATCTTCCAGTTTGCCGCGATTATTGTTCTTCTCATAAAATCCTCCATAAAAAAGAGCGACGGAAACACTGTTTTCTATCATGTTGCCGTCAGACAAGGACAAAATTATGCTTACATTTAATTTTAAATCAATATTTTTGGAGATTTACACTATCAAAATATAAAAGACTCAAAAGCAAAAACCATAAAACGCATTTTTTTATTGACTTTTAGTAAAAAATGAGCATCATTGCCCCGCTT
>DBYV01000016.1:0-21740 GCA_002310995.1 bacterium UBP6_UBA1177
GCGATGATTCTTTTTTTCATTTTTTCTCCGTTTCCTTCATTGCGAAGAGCGCTGCACCGAGAGCGCCCATAAGTTGTGAAAATTTATCGGTTTTTATTTCGTTTCCGAAAAGTTTTTCGAGGTGGAATCTTACCGGTTCTAGCCTTGAGACTCCGCCTGACATGAAAAAAGGCGCTTCGGGGCGCGTTTTGCGAGCCATAAAAAATGTGTTGGCTGCAACCATTCTTGCAAGCGAAGAGGCTATGACTTCCTGCGGAACATCGCGCGAAACCATTGAAATCACTTCGCTTTCAGCAAAAACCGTGCAGGTTGAGTTGATTTTTACAGGTTCCACTTCTGAAATGTCGAGTGCTGCGAATTCTTCAATCGAAAAACCGATTCGCTCCATCATTACTTCCAGGAATCTTCCGGTTCCGGCAGCACAGCGGTCATTCATCGTGAAATCTTTGATTCTTCCGTAATTATCAATAGTTATAACTTTGCTGTCCTGTCCGCCGATATCGATTATGGTTTTAATTTCAGGGTGCGCGTGAAGAACACCGAGATAGTGGCATGTGATTTCGGTCGCCGAAAAATCTGTCATCGTTCTCGTGCTTTCCCTTCCGTAGCCTGTGACTGCTGAAGCCGTGATATTTTTAAGATTTTCGGGTATCAGTTCAATCAATCTTCCGTAAGTTTTGGCCGCCGATGCGACAGTTTTTATGATTTCCGAAAAAATTATCTCTTTTTTATTGTTAATGAGAACGATTTTGCCTGTTCTCGATCCGATATCGATTCCGCAGAAAATTTTCTCTGAACTTTCCATTTTTCCTCCAAAAACAATCAAATATACACAAAAAAATTAAAATAACAATTGCGGAAATTCGTCACCTCTCATTTCCGATAATTTTTCTTGAGAAAAGGAGAAACAAAACTAAAATCCAATGGTTTTTTTGTTTATGGAGCGCGAAATGAAAAACAATTTTAAAATCATTATTTCTTTTTTGTTCTGTGTCCTTCTTTGTGCGGCTGTTTCTTGCAGCAAAGCCGAGAAGAAACCAGATCCGCTGGAAATTACTCACAAAGTTCTCATTGAAACAAGTGAAGGCAACATCACTTTGGGTCTTTACGGCAACGGAATGCCGGTGACTGTCAGCAATTTTATCGGTTATGTTGACCGTGGTTTTTACGACGGTCTGATTTTCCACCGGGTTGTCAAAGGTTTTGTTATTCAGGGTGGTGGACTTGATGCCGATCTGAACGAAAAGGAACCCGGTGCGCCTATAAAACTTGAAATGCCACCAAGTGCAGAAGTCAAAGATGAAAACGGTAAGGTGACCGGAAAGAAGCTTTTGATTTCGCACGACAAATACACTCTTGCGATGGCAAGAAGACGTGAGCCAGACAGTGCGGCAAGTCAGTTTTATATCACGCTTGAGGCAACGCACAACCTTGATCCAAATCCGAATACTGAACAGCCTAATGGTTATGCTCCTTTCGGAAAAGTTCTCGAAGGTTTCGAAGTTGTTGATAAAATCGGCGCAAAGCCAGTGGCTACTAAAAAAGGATATCAGGGTGTTCCTGTGGAAAATGTAAATATTGTTAAAATGAGTGTTGTTGCAAGACCGCAGCCGCAAGAGGAGAAAAAATAATGAAACTTGAAGTTTACCGCGAAGTGCAGTTTTCTTCGGCCCACAGACTGAGAAACTATCACGGAAAATGTGAGAATCTCCACGGTCACAACTGGCGTGTAAGGCTTTTTGTGACGAGGGAACAGCTTGACGAAACAGGGTTTGTTATGGATTTCAAGGTTCTTGATGCCATTTTGAAGGATATTATGGATGTTCTAGATCACAAGGATTTGAATTCATTAGAAGAATTCTCTGTTATCAATCCTACGGCTGAAAATATTGCCCTTCTTATATTAAAACTTGCTCAAAAGGAAGTTTTAGCACGTGATAAAGAGGTAAAGGTTTCCAGAGTCTGTGTCTGGGAAAGCGATAAATCGTGTGCGATAGTCGAGGCTTGAAAACCAATATAAATCAGCGCTGGTCAGCAAGCGCTTCTTTCCAGTTCAAGAAGTGCAATTTTGTTTTTGATTCCACCACCATAACCGGTGAGTTTTCCGTCTGTGCCAATGACTCTGTGGCAGGGGATTATGATGCAGATAGGGTTCCATCCGAGAGCTCTGCCGACTGCCTGAGCGGACATTTTCGCTATTTTGCGGCGTAGTGCGATATTCTTTGCGATTTTGCCGTAAGTTGCTGTTTCTCCGAAAGGAATTTTTGATGTTTCATCAAGAACTTCTTGCCTGAAAGGGGTGAGGTTTTCGATTTTGTATTTCGGTAGCCAATTTGGTTTGTGACCAGTGAAATAGATGTCAAGCCAGCGGCAGGTATCGGAGAAAACTGCCAAATTTTTTGTTTCATTGAATTCTGTTCTGGCTTGTTCAAAACTGAGTCGTATGAGAAATTCGCCGTCCGATTCCATCACGAGGTTGTCAAAACCGTCAGGGGTGATGTATCTGAATTTAAATCCCATTATAGACTTTTTCGTATTCTTTCGCCGAATTTTTCCAGCTGAAATCGCATTTCATCGCCGCTTTCCGCATTTTTTCTATGTGTTTCGGGCGGTCGAAATATGTGCTGACAGCCCAGCCGACGGTGTCGAAAATGGCATCAGTGGAGAGGTAGTCGAATTTGAAGCCGGTTCCGCTGCCGTCTGCTTCGCAATATTGCTGAACTGTGTCGGAAAGGCCGCCTGTGTTGCGAACGATCGGGAGTGTGCCGTATTTTAGCGAATAGATCTGGTTGAGTCCGCACGGCTCGTAGCGCGAAGGCATTATGAAGAAGTCGCTTCCGGCTTCGACGAGGTGCGACATTTCATCGTTGTAACCTATGAAACTGCCGATTTTTCCGTGTTTTTCGCCGGGAATCCATCTGAAAAAGTTTTCAAGTTCTGCTTCACCCGAACCCATGATCGCAAACTGGACAAGCATCGAATCGACAATGCGTCCGACAGTTTTTGCGAGGATGTCGAGCCCTTTCTGGTATGCGAAACGGCTGACGACGCCGATGACAGGAATATTTTCGTTCTCATCAAGAGCAAAACGTTTCTGCAGCTCGCGCTTGCATGTCATTTTTCCTTTAAAACTGCGGGCTGAGAAGTTTTCGGGAATGTTTCCATCTGTCTTCGGATCCCAGACTGAATAGTCGACACCGTTGAGTATTCCCAAGTATCTCTCGTTTTTGCTTCTGAGATAAGGCGCAAGACCGTAACTCTGCGAGCCGCTGAGCGTTTCTTCGGCGTATTTCGGGCTTACTGTCGTCACGAAATCGGCGAAATGAATGCCCCCTTTGAGAAAGTTGACTCTTCCGTAGTCCTCGAAAATTTCGCTTGTGAAAAATTTCCAGTCAAAACCGCAGTAGTCAAGGCAGTCTGCGCTGTAAATCCCCTGATATCCGATATTGTGGATCGTGAGAACCGATTTCGCTTTATCGATTCCGCTTTCTCCCCAGTCCCAGGTCTTCATGTAGGCACATACTGCCGCTGTCTGCCAGTCGTGGACATGAATTACATCCGCTCTGAAATCCATATCATGCAGAAGTTGCAATGCAGCGCGGCTGAAAAAGGCGAAACGGTAAGGATTATCCTGAAAATCGTTGTTGAAACTGTCGCAATAGAGCCCTTCACGGAAGAAGTATTTGTCCGATTCAATGAGGAAAACTCGGACTTTTTTACCGAGCATCGCCGTTTTGACAGAGCACCATTCTTCGATTCCCAAGCCCATGTGAACGCACATAGTTTCAAAGAAAGTCGAAATCTCAATATTGTGAGAAGCAATATTTTTTTTGTAGTAGGGGATTATCACGGCTACTTCGTGACCAAGCGTTGCAAGTGCCTGCGATAGCGAGCCGACGACATCGGCAAGACCGCCGGTTTTTACCAACGGATAACATTCGGAAGCGATAAAAGCGATTTTCATGGTAACCCCCGATAATAAATTTTATCTTGTTCCCAAACCGTCGTAGGTGTCTTTTGCGAGTACTATCCACTCAGAGTTTTCTTCAGTTGTTCCGGCGGAAAGAGCCCAGTCAGTCGTGCCTTGGATGACTGTTGTTTTTCTTCTTAGAGTGTGAGCTTCTGTTGCACTTGGAACACCGGCGACACTCCATGGTTCAACGTTGCTTCCCTGCCCCGGAATGCCTATCTGATCAACAATTAATGTTCCGTTAAATAAAGCTATAGCATCATTACCGCTAAATTTAAAAAATTCACTTGTATGTGTTTTGTCACATTTGGCTACAAGTTCTGCGTCTGCAGATACATTGCAGAATACAAAAATCTGACCGGAAGAAATTGATGTGGCCGTAGCATCTGTAAAATTGAAAACATAGTTTGTATTGCTGCCCCCCCAGTTGTTGCCGTTGTTTGCCTGCTGTAGGGTGTAATTGCTCAGATCTACTGTAGATTTTGATCCGTTATAGATTTCGATAGCCTTGTTGTCACCTCTTCCTTCGACATATTCTGTGATGAAAACTGCATTTGCAATACATTGCGAGGTCGAGAGAGAGCAGTGTGGTGTCGAGCCGGAGCAGTCGGAGTTGGAATTACAGGAGCCTTCGGTGTTTCCAGTGTCTCCAGTATCGGAAGTATCGCCAGTGTCAGAAGTGTCACCTGTGTCAGAAGTATCGCCAGTGTCAGAAGTGTCTCCAGTATCGGAAGTATCACCTGTGTCAGATGTGTCTCCAGTATCGGAAGTATCACCTGTGTCAGATGTGTCAGAAGTGTCGCTTGTGTCTGAAGTGTCGCTTGTGTCGGAAGTATCAGATGTATCGCTTGTATCAGAAGTGTCACCTGTGTCTGGAATGTCTATTTCACCTTCGCCGTAACATCCCAAAGTGCCGTCAGAGCCTTTCCTGCACCATTTACCTATGGAAATATTGCACTGCTTTTTCATTGTCCATGTTGAAGACTGACACAAGAGAATTTCAGTACCATTGTCTGAACAAGTTTCTTCACCTTCAACTGAGCAGGGAGCACCGGCAGTGATTTCATCTTCATCTTCCGCAGTGCATGCAGAAATCAAAAAAACAAGAACAAAGAGAAAGAAAAGTGTGAGTTTTTTCATAAAAATCTCCAATATTGAAAATGCAACCATTAAACATTAAATGATAGGCGAAATTGGGAAAAAGGCAATATATAAAAGTTGCCAACAACCGCTTTGAGGCTAAAATAAGGCGCTTTTTGATCGGGGATTTTATGAATAAACCTCTTATATCGGTGATTATTCCGACTTTCAACCGCGCAAAAGTCATAAAACGCGCAGTAAATTCAGTGCTTGGGCAGACTTTTAAAGGTTTCGAATGTATTGTCGTTGATGACGGTTCCACTGACGAAACGGAATTGGTTTTGCAGGAATTCACTAATAAAATAAGAGTGATAAGAACGGAAAACAGAGGCGTTTCGGTGGCAAGAAACCTCGGTGCGGCGCAGGCTGAAGGCACTTTTATCGCGTTTTTAGACAGCGACGACGAGTGGAAAAAAGATAAGCTCACAAAACAGATTGCCTACATGAAAGAAAGCGGGCTTCGCATTTCGCAGACCGATGAAACTTGGGTGAGAAAGGGAAAATTCGTGAACAAATCAGCTAAATACATCCGTCCGAGCGGCGATATTTTTTACAACTGCCTTGAAGTCTGCGCTGTCACTCCAAGCAGCGTGATGATGGAAAAAACACTTTTTTTCGAGTACGGCGGCTTTGACGAATCGTTTCCTGTATGCGAGGACTACGATTTGTGGCTTAGAATGTCGCTGAAAGAGAGGTTCGGACTGATTGATGAGCCGCTCATCATAAAATACGGTGGAAATGAAGACCAACTCTCAAATTCATCCTGCCTTGATAAATATAGAATTATTAGTCTTTTCAATATGTTAAATAAAAACTGTGAACTTTCGGCTAAGCAGGAAAAAGCTCTCCGCGAAGTTCTGACAAAAAAGGTGAAAATATATACTGAAGGGGCTAAAAAGCGCGGAAAATTAGACGAAGCTGCTTGGGCGGAAGGACTTTTGAATAAAGCTCTGTTTTGAGTGCTAAAACAAAAAAGCACTTCAATACTGATGATTTCTTTGTAAAAAATCTGAAAATTTATAAAGTGCTTATGTTTAATTGATCAAGGGAGGAAAAAATGAAGTCATCGATTAAAGAGCTTAAGTCGAAGGATTTGAGATACTATCCCGAGCTTGCCAAATATAAAGGCAAAACTACCAAGGAAATCAAACCTGTTTCTCTTTTTTCGTTTCAGAAGAGAGGGTTCGAGGCGCTTGATTTCGGAATGGATGTCCGCAAAAAAGGATTTAATATTTATGTCGCCGGAGATCCGGGAAGCGGAAAAACTTCGAATGTAAAGAAATATATCGAGGATATGGCAAAACATCTGCCTGTTCCTGACGATCTGCTTTATGTCTACAATTTTGAGGACTACGATTCGCCGAATATGCTTTTTATGAAGGCGGGAAGCGGCGAAAAGTTCATCAAAGACATGGACGAGCTTCTTGACGGGTTCATCGAGCAGATCCCGAGACAGATGGAAAGCGAAAACTTCGAAAGTCTGCGTGCTGAAGTCGCCCAGACATACCGAGACGCAATGCAGAAAAGCTATAATGAACTTGAAGCGGAGGCAGCTAAACTCGATTTTGCGCTGAGTTCTACAGAAAACGGCCTGGTTTTGAATCCGATAGTTGACGGAAAACCGATAGGCAAGGAGCAGTATGAATCTCTCTGCGAAAGTGAAAAAGAGAAAATCAGACAGAACGAAAGCGCACTTCAGGAAAAACTTATTGCTTACTTTCATCAGGATCGTAAAACCGAAAAGGAATACAAGGAAAAAATGAGCGATCTTCAGCGGACGACTGTCAAGAAGATAATTTCCGAGCCGCTGAGCGATTTGGCGAAAAAATACGGCAAAAATGAAGGAGTCAGAGAATATCTTGATTCGATAGCTGATTTTACTGTTAACAACTTTTCAGATTTCTTCACTTACCGCGATTTTCTTGAAGGAAAAGTCGATCCGATGAAAACTCTTATTCCTGACTTCAAGGAATACAAGGTAAACCTGCTCATAAACAACAAGGATTTAAAAGGCGCACCGGTAATTTATGAAACCAATCCGACGTTCCAGAATATTATCGGCTACTTTGAATATGAAGAGAACCACAACTCGCTTTTCACCGATTTCACGAGGCTTAAACCTGGTGCTCTGCACCGCGCGAACGGCGGATTTCTTATAATCCAGGCCGACGATATCTTGAAAAACTACTACGCCTGGACTGCTTTGAAGCGCGCTGTCCGCAACAGATTCATAAAAATCGAGGATATGGATGCCGATTTCAAATACCGCGTAATTTCAGCGCCGAATCCGGAACCTGTTCCGCTTGAAATCAAGATTATCCTTATCGGCGACGAAGAGATCTACCATTTGCTTTACGAGAGAGATCCCGAGTTCAGGCGAATTTTCAAAGTCAAAGCCGATTTTGAGTCGGTTGTAGATGTCAACGCTGCGACTACTGACACTTTGATCGGTTTTATTTCGAGAATCGTCAACGAAGACTGCGAGCTTCCGTTTGATTTGTCGGCAATCAGACGGCTTCTTTTCTACAGTTCGAGACGCGCCGAAGATCAGACAAAATACAGAGTCCACGCAAGCGACATCGTCGAAATTATTGTAGAAGCTGTTTACTGGGCGCAGCATAACAAGAAAAAAGTGGTTTCGGAAGATATGGTCATCACCGCGATAGAAAGCCGCGAAAAGAGGTACGACAGATTCCGCGAGCACTATTTCGAGTCAATAAAGAAAGGAACTATCCTGATCGATGTCAAAGGGGCGAAAGTAGGGCAGATCAACGGTCTTGCAGTTTATCAGATCGGCGATTTCAGTTTCGGAATTCCGTCGAGAATCACGGCGAAGGCTTTTGCAGGTCAGAGAGAGATTGTAAACATCGAACGCGAAGCTATGCTTTCTGGCGCTATTCATGATAAAGGTTCAATGATTCTGGCAGGTTATCTCGGAGGGCTTTTTGCAGTCAAAAAACCGCTTTCGTTCTCGGCTTCTATTGCATTTGAACAGAGTTACGGCGGAGTTGACGGCGATAGTGCAAGTTCCACGGAGCTTTATGCGCTTATGTCTGCACTCGGCGATGTTCCGATAAAACAGTCGATAGCGGTTACCGGTTCTATCAACCAGATGGGCGAGATCCAGCCTATCGGCGGAGTGAACGAGAAAATCGAAGGTTTCTTTGAAATTTGCAATCTTCGCGGACTCACGGGAGATCAGGGCGTTATGATCCCGATTCAGAATGTTGAAAACCTTAATCTCAGTGATGACGTCGTCAAAGCTGTTGAAAACGGCAAATTTCATATCTACGCAATCAAGAATGTTCTTGAAGGAATCGAGATACTGACAGGTGTTCCTGCCGGAACGAGAGGAAAGGATGGTAAGTTCACGAAAGGTTCTGTTTTTGAAAAAATAGATGCAAAACTTGAAGCACTCAGAGGAGACGGAGAGAAGTAATGTCAACTGTAAATATCAACTACAAACCGGAAAAACCGGAAGAATACGTCTGGAACTGGATTGATGAAAACCTTGAAAAGATGGTCGCGAAAAAGGTTCCTGCCGAAGATATAAGGCTTACAGTCAACAAGCCTGCGGAATCAGTTGAATTCACGGGCAAGACTATCAAAGGACTTATGACATTCAAAGATGGCATTATCGACATAAATATTGAAATTCCACTTCTTTACAGAATGTTCGGTGCAACAATCAGAGCTTCGATTCTTGATATACTTCAATCAATCTAAGAAAAAATTTAGTTGAAAGAGACTTGATAGATTATCTGTTTTCGCTTTCAGGAACGATGATCTGAACTTCTTTTTTGGAAAGATAAGCGCCTTCGCCCAAAACCATGGCTTCAGCTTTGTAAAGAACCGGAGCGCCTGTAGTATTCGGACAGAAATCGTTGTGGAACTGAACATCAAAGGTTACAACTGTTCCAGGATTTACATCGCGGAACTTCATGTTAGCCTCATCAATTGAGGCTCCTTCAGGAGGTTCAGCCTTTATAGGAATACCACCTTTTATAAACTCTGCGATGTTTGTGCCGTTGCATTCAACAGAAGCGTTTCCTGCAACCCAGACATCCATTTGAACGAAAGAGGTGAGAGATTCGATCGCTTCGCCGATTTTTTCGCTCATTGCCTTTCCGTCGGCTGCGACAGCATCGTTTCCAACCGTGAAATTGAACGATTTGCCGTTTTTGTCAAGGGTTCCTGTTACCTGAGAAACTGTTTCAAAGAATTTTGAAATATTGTTGTTTCCGCTTGTGCTTGATGAGTCGATTCCGATAAATTTTGCGTTCTGAGCTGCCATCGTTTGAATGGAGAGATCGGAAGCCCTTTCGTTAATCGGAGGCATAAATGTGTCTGTCGGAGCTTCGTCAGTAATCTGAATGAGAATCGGCATCGCTTTTTCACGGAAGCAGAGTCCTGCGCGGTTTCCTTCGCGCCCTGTGCAGTCAGGAAGAGGAATGTTGCAATTTGCTTTTTCCGATGACATTCCTGGCATCCATGCGACTTCCGGTTCAGTTGAACACTGTCCGATAATATCCTCGCTTATAGTTGCTGCATAAAGGACGAGCCAATGGCATTCTGTACCGCCATAGGCTTCAGGAGTGCTGTCTATTGCCGCTTTGAGTTCATCAACATCGGTCGTTACAAGTGTATCAACTTTGTAAACTTTGTCCATGTCGTTACCGAAATCCATGAAGTGAACAAAAGCGTAGGCCGCGTCAAGAGTTCCTTCATTCAAGGTTTTAACTTTTTCTACAACGTCGGTTTTGATTTTTTCTTTAAGGTTTGCTTGTTCCTCGCTCATTGAGCCCGAAAGATCAAGCATGAAAGCAACGTCAATTTTTGAAATGTCGGTATCAAATTCCCACTTTCTGCTTGCATTCCAGTTTGCATTGTAGGGCAGAACGACATAGATGCTGCCAGCAGGGACATGGCTGCTGTCATCAAGCGGGTCAGTATTGAAAGCTATTTCGGCCATATCATCGTCACCGTCACCATCAGTGTCTTTGTTGCACGGGTCTGTGCCATGTTCCTTTTCTTTTTTGTCGGAAAGACCGTCGTTATCGCTGTCCTTATCCAAAAAGTCAGGAATTCCGTCTTCGTCAGTATCTTTGCATGGAAGAGACGGACACTCTTCACTGTCAGAAATTCCGTCGCCGTCGCTGTCTGTTTCCATACAGTTCGGTACAGAGTCGCTGTCAAAGTCTTCGCAGCCTTCAACGCCGTTCGGTATTCCGTCACCGTCATAGTCCTGATCATCAGGACCGCAGCCACAGTTGTTTTCAGGGTTTTCCTGATTGTCGGGATCGTTGCCGGTGTCTGTAGAATCGGTAGTATCCGATGTATCTCCGCCACCGTTTCCGCTATCGGAAGAATCTGTTCCTGAACTTCCTGAATCAGCGGTATCGGCAGTATCCGATGTGTCGCCGCTGCCACCGCCCGAAACGGTGTTGGCTTTGTCTTCATCATTGCTTGATCCGCAGGAAACGAATCCTAAGAATAAAAACGAGCAAATAAGTGAAATAAATAACTTTTTCATAATCCACTCCATGAAAAAAACTAAAATCACAGTCTTGTAATTATATAAATCAATGATTTAAAATCAATAAAGAAAAATTTTAAAAGATAGTCTGCTGCGATATTTCGTTTCTGATTTCTATATTTTTTCTGTTTTTGAATGAAGCAAACCATTTTTCAGAATGGTTCCCTGAGATGATTGTTCTGATGGGTTTGCTTTTGATTATGAATCTCTCTATTTCAGTGAAATCGTCTTCCGAGAAGTAACCGGAGTCTGCCGGTAGAAGCAGCGTCGTATCTTCTAAGAAAGGGAAAATGAAATGTGGAAGAAACGTCATAAAATAAATTTTATTGTTTATGAAGAAGTTAAATCTGCTTTTGTCTTCGGTGATTTCCGCCATTTTGATCTCAAAGCTTCCGACTTTTACAGTAGTTCCTTCTGATAGTTTTAGGAATTTCCTTAGTCCTGCCGATTTTGCGATCTCTTCCGAAGTTATTCTCGTTTTTTCTTTTATGTTGAACGGAATCTTTATGTTTTTTGTCAGTACGAGTATCGTCGAATCGCTTGAAGATTCGGAAGGTGAATTAATTTTAAGGGTTCTTCCCAAATAGGTGATATGCTGCGCTGAATGGATCAGGATACTCAATATTTCTCCCAGATTTCGTTCATTATTCTGTCGCGGAGAGCCCACATTGGTTTGAAACTTTTTGACGGAAATCCGTTTATTGCAAAGGCGAAAATGTAAAGTTTGCCGCTTTTTGCCTTCATTATTCCGGAAAGCGCTGCAACTCCTGTCAACGAACCTGTTTTCCCTCGAACGAGTCCTGAGTTTTCACTACTAGTGTTGGCACGTTTCAAAGTTCCGTCTTCACCCATAACCGGAAGAGAAGAGAAGAAATCGATGCTACTGTAGTAATCTTTGAAAACCGATTTCAGCAGCTTGATGTAGAAAGTGCCGGTAAGATAGTTTTTGTCGTTTCCTAGGCCACTTCCGTTTACGATGTTGATTGTCTCGTTGAGTTCTTTTTTTGCAAATTCTTTAAGAATTTCAACGCCTTGTTTTGTGTCTCCGCGGAGAGTGGCACCGAGGTAAAACTGAAGACTGTCAGCAATGAAATTTGATGAATAAAGATTCATCGTGCGTATTATGTCTCGCAGAGGATTGCTTTTGTAAGTGAAATTTATTTTCTCTTTTGAAGTGAAAAAAGAATCATCAAGATGTTCGCGTGAAATCGGCGTTTCAGTGTTTTCACCCATTAAATCAAGCAACGAAACAATATAGTAGTGTGTAGGATCGGCAACTCTTTTGAATACCGCCTCGTGTTTTGTTCTTGCTGCACCTAAAGTTCCTTTTACAATAATTTCGGTTTTGTTGCCGGCTTTTTGCGCTCCTACGACAAGCTGGTTGTTTCCATCGGCTGTACCTATTGCAGTATTTTTTATTGAAAAATAAGATTCGGGAGCCGATAGTGACACTTCGACAGATTGGCCGGCTTCGTGCGCTTTGATAAATATAGCGACAGCGTTGTAGTTCAGACTCAGAGGGGATATGAAGGCAAGATATCCATTGTCACCTTTGTCGCCGCTTTCAGCAGTAAGTGCGCTTTTTTGTCCATAAAGAAAATCATCAACGGCAACTTTTTTTATTCCTTTTACACCTAATCTTTTGAGATCTGAAGCGACAACCCAGAGTTTTTCAATGACCATTTCTGGATCACCGCCAGCCTTGATGTAAAGAGTTCCGCTTTCGGCATCAAATGAAAAGAGAGTGAGAAATTTAAAACCGCCGCCCAAGTGTTTCAGAGCAACCGCAGAAGTGAGAAGTTTGAGGTTCGAAGCGTATAAAAAAGGCTTGTCGGCATTTATACTTAAAACATCTTTATGTGTTTCAGTGTCATAAAGAACAAGCGAAATGTTTTCTTCCTTGACAGGAGAAAAATCGAAAACAGGAGCTTCTGCGTAGGCGATGGAATAAAAAAGAAGAGCAAACACAAAAAACAGTTTTTTCATCTTATTCATTGGTTTCTTTTGGTTTTCTGCGGTTTGTTCTTTTTTTCGGTGTTTCGGCAGGTTGAGGTTCAGGTTTATGAGACGTTTCAGGTAACGTCTCTACAGGTTTTTCGTTATTTTTTTTCGGTGTTCTGCCTTTTTTTGCTGTTTTTTTTGCCGTAGGTGTTTCGTTCGATGGTGATATCTGTGCCGTTTCTACGGATTCTGGTTCGGGTTTTGGTGCAGGTTTGGTTTCGAGTTTATGAGAGGTCTCGGGTGACGTCTCTACGGGTTTAGGTTCCGGTTGCGGCATCGGTTTTGCCTGAGACGTTTCAGGAAACGTCTCTACGTTGTGGTTGTTGTTTCTGTTGCGGCCGTGTCTGCGGTTTCTTCTGCGTCTGCCCCCGCCTTGCTGTTCAGCGTTCGGCTGTTGGTTGTTTATATTACCTTGAGGTTTTTCGATATTTTCCTTTTTCTGGATATTATCGTTTTTTTTGACATCCGGAATGTCATCGAGGTTGGAAAAATCGTTTTCCATGACCATTCCCGTGATTATCGGTTCAATAAGATCGTGAATTTTAATTTTTGCAGTGTCGTAAAAAAGCTTGAATGTTGCAGGAATTTTGTTCGATTGAGCAATCATTTTGTCAATTGACTTGAATGTCTCTACGACAAGTTCTTTTGTAGCCTTTATTTTTTCGTTTTTATCAATGATGCCGTTGACAAGGGAAACGCCTTTCGAAATTTCTTCAGTCAGAGCGACAATTTGTTCATGTGAGAGAAATTTGCTTAAAATTTTCTCTAAAATTGAAATGTCCTTCATGAAAAATTCCTCGATTTAATTGAATAAAATAAGATGTTTAAGAGTTAAACAAGTTTTGCAAGTATTTTATAAAAAGGAGCGATAAGAGTCTGCGGAGCATCAATAGTTCTCATGTATTCGATCTTCATTTCCAAGGAATCACGGATCAAATCTTTGTATATCGGATCGGCTGAGAATTTCAAGGTGTCGTAAACTGTGTCAAAATCTTTCTTGACATTTTTGAAGGTTCCTTTGTCAGGAAGATAGAAACCAGGAAGAGCCTTCCATTCTTTCCACGAAATATCATTTCTGGCAATCTTAGTATAGACTGAAAGGATAATTTCGTCTGCAAGCAAATCCTGAACGTTTTCACTGTAAGGTGCTGTATTTACAATGATAAGTTTGAATTTTCCTTTTTTTGCGATCTTGTTGAAGATTTCAATTTCGCTCTCTACATCCCATGTTGCATCTGAGTTGCCGCCAGGGATAACTTTTGAATCGGAGCAACAGTCGCATTCTGTGGTGTATGAGAACCACATCGAAGTTGCGAGGTCGGTGTCTTTGATCATCGTTACAGGAGGAAGACAACCGTCATTGACCATGAGGACTACGTATTCCGGCATCGGAAAATCCTTATCTTCCTGTTTAAGCAGGGTGTGGATTTTTGCGTTTGGTGAGAGCATCGGGTTGAGGATAAACTCTTTTTTATCTTCAGCAGTCTTTACGAGTGCCAAATTTTCTGCGGAGATGATTCCCGGAGTCTCTTTTGATCCAGCTATTACGCTGTCGATCGAGCCGAAGCCGTTTCTTCCGAAGTTTACAAGGAATTTCTTTTTATTCTGAGAAGAAGCAATAAGAAGAAGTCCGGAATCGCCGCTTGTAGTAACGGAAATCTCTTCGCCTTTTGCGGTTGGTTCAGCAGCGTGTACATTAAGGCCGAAGAAACTTCTTTCGTCTTCGCAGCAGGAAACTGTCATGAAAGTAGTGGAAGATGTATCGCTCTTTTTATTGACAGTCTTTTTGACCGATATTGTTTTAGCGGTTCCGTTTACCGGAAGGAAATCGCCGTTGCCAGCCTCTACAGCAGTGTTCCAAGCCAGAACTTTTACGGCTTTTCTGATTTCAGAAAAGTTCTTTGCGCCAAGCAGGAAAGCGGTGTTTGTTTCGGTATCATAAATCATCATGAGTCTTTCAGGCTCATCTTCGGTTTCGTTATGGGCTTTGGATTTCCAGTAAAGCCACTCTTCGTTTTCCCATTCCGGATAGCAGACGATTCTTATCGAAGGCATATCGAATTTGCGACTTTTTGCATAATTTTTTGAAGTTTTGTCGTCGATCGGGTAGTAGTGGATTGCAGTGTCGAGAAGCAGTTTCGGGAACTGAGCCGGAGCGGTTATATCAATTTTGCAGTTGAAATCGGGGTTGTCGGTGAGGTAAACGGAATGGAGGAGCATTTCACGCTGGATAAGATCATAAGAAGCTCTCCTGATTATGTCGAGAAGTTCTTCTCTTTCATCTGCAGAATCAGGATTTGTTATAGCTTCTTCTGTTGTCGGAACTATTTTTACGAACCAGTCGGTTTCGCAGGTGTCTTCACCAGTGAAATTAGAGATAACGTTTGCATTTTCCGGAAAGTTTTCATCGATTTTCGGCATCGTCTGGTTTGAAAAAACTGCACTCGTCTGCTGCATAGCCGCAGAGTAAAGGTCTTTTACGGAAACTGCCGAAGTTGCAGGCGCGTTCATGATTGTAAGAGCTAAAGCCTGAATTTCTGAAACGTTTTTTCTTGTTCCGGCTTCAATGAAATCTACTGTACTCATCTTTTTAATCTCCCTAAATTGTCAGACAAATTCAAAAAAACGGTGGATCATACTAAAAAATATGAAAATATCAAATATAATAGGAAATTATTTTTTTCCGTTTTTCAATTTGATGGTATTTTTTCCTTCGGTGTTTTTTTCTTCGGAATGCCGGGGAGTTTTCTGCTTGTCTGATGTCTGAAAGTTTTGCAGAGATTCCGTAAGTTTCCCACGGATGAAGTAAAAGTCGTTTCCGCTTATTTCTTCGTGTGTAAGGTCAAAAGTAGTTGTCATTATTGCGAGGTATAGAAAAACGCACAGACCGATGACGATCAAAGTTCTGAAAGTGTATATTGCTATGGAATTCAGGAGCTTGTCTTTAAGTAAAAAGCTTGGGAAGGACCACTTTTTGTCGATGAAGTCAGTAACAGCGATAGCGAAGAATTTCAGGTAATCAGAGTCGGCGGTAATGGCATTGTGAAGGAACGACTGGTTCGGTTTTAGGTATGTTGTTCCGCTGCATGTGCTTATCTCTGAATAGAGCGAAGAGTTAACTTCTTTAACTGCTGCGCGGTTTTCTTCAATCAAAGTGCTTATTGGTTTCAGTTGGGTGACAGATATAGGCCTGACTCCGTGGACAGAATCAACCTTGGTTTTTATTTCGAAACTGTAGTTGCCATCGGTTTCGAGCATGGCGTTTATGACGTTTATCCGCATCGCGAGACTGATGACTTTTGAGTAGAGCAACATAGAGACAAAACCTTCGTCAATCAGCATTTCGAGGATAGTTTTCATCGCCTTGCTTTTCTGTTTTTCGCAGGCAAGCAGCTTTTCGCGGGAGATAAAACCGGAATATTTGATGATGTCGAGGACGGTTTTATCCATGGTTATTTTCTTATTTGAAGAATAAATCAGCGAACCCTTTACAAAATAAAAGTAGTATTCGTTCCGCATCACTTTAAGTTTTAGTATTCCGGTGAGTCCCTGAATAGAAGCTTCAGTAAGAACATCAATCAGTTTTTTATCGCGGATTTCTCCGGCGAATGCAATTTTGGCGACTGATTTTTGAATTATTGCAACCGGCATCAATCTCTCCTGACAGCAAATAAAGCTCTTATTACTGAAATGCAATAAATGAGTAAATCTATTGAAATTATTGCAGTTCTTATAAGAAAACTGTCGGTTTTGTCAACGACGAGCCCCATTGTATTCATAAAATATACAAGCGTTATTGTAAGTGGAACAGCGAGACAGAGTGCCCCGGAAAATGTTTTGTCTATAAACAGCAGACCACCGCCTGGAATCGTAAATGTGAGTATGTTCATGATTATGGACCTGCGTCTGAAAAAGCTTTCTCTTCTGGCTTCATAGATTTCACGTTCACCGCGTTTGAATAAAGTGTAATCGGCTTTCATGAGTTTGCAGACTGCGCAGACATCGTTGCCGCCAACGTTGCATTTGGAACACATTATGTTACCGCATTCGAGGCATCTTGAAAGTTTGAAAGATCCTAAATAGCAGTATTTCAGAATTATAATAAAGAGATAAAATAGAAGGGCTGAAATAATGTAAATTGCTGAATTTATAATGTTTCTGTCGCTTGCTGCTACATTTCCGTAAGAGAGATAACGCCAGATAACAGCGGGATTCGAGAAATATAGGGAAGGGTAGTAGAATGATTCAGAGGGAGCGGAATAAATAAGTTTCTTTTCAAGTTTTGAACTCTCTTCCCTGAAACCTGTTTCGTCTAAAACTTTTGAAAGATTATATCCTATTTTAGGATTGCCGGAATTTTCGTAAGCCTCTCTTAAGTAAGGAAGAGCCTCTTTATGGTTTCCATTCGAAGCAAGAGCAACGCCGAGAGCGTTGAAAAGCATTGTCTTTATCTCTGGAACCTCTACTGAAGAAAGTTCTTTTTTTAAGTTGAAAGCCGCACGGCTGAAGTTTCCATTGTAAAGAAAAATAAAACCTTTTGCCATATAGGCTCCCGGCTGGGAAAGGTCAATATTTTCTTCAGGCATAAGATCAGGGGATACAACAGCAAGAAGATGATTGTAAGCGACATTCTGATCATACTGGCTTGCTTTTTGTTTTTCCGCAGTCATTGATACTGCCGAAGTCAATATGAAGAAAAAGACTGCAATATGGAGCATCAATTTTTCAGCACGTGTTCCAAGGTCTCCGAAAAATATTAAAAAAGGTATTAACAGAAATACCATGTTGTTGAAATTGCCGGCTACAAGCCACATTGAAACAAAAAAAGTGATCAGAAGACCTATTCCGTAAAATTTCGAGAAACCAACGATATGTTTGTATTTGTGAACTGCAAGGCCAGTATATTTAAGGAACATTATTCCAATTAATATTGCAAAAAATATAAGGCATATTGCTGACAGTTTTCCAATAAAGAGATAAATTACCGAATCCGAGAAGGCAAAACGGAGAGAACGGTCAGCTGCTTTAAAAAAATGAGTGATTATTTTGTCTGGTCGTGTAGGAGCGAAGTGAAAGAGGCGGACAAGATAGTGATGATGTATTTCAGGAAGGTCATCTGAAAACTTAACTGCAAGATCTGCTGCCGCAAGCTGCATTTCTGGAGCGGCATTTTCAGTAGTCTTTATGAGGTAAAGTGAACACCCAAAGCAGTTGGGAATATTGGATTCCCGCATTTTTGAAAGATAGGGGGTAGCGGCTTTGACAAGAATTTCAGGAGATTCACTTACAAGAGCATTGTTTACATCCGATATGAATTCTTTGTTGCTGAAGGCATTGATGTGCAGAGTTTCGGCAGAAAGAGAGAAAATGAAAAATAAAAACGAAAAAATAAGAGATATTTTTTTCATCATTCCTCCAAAAACAGGAGGGATATACCACAATCCGGAACTCTTATCAATTTTTATTTATTTATGAGTTGCTTTTTTATTTTGACTTCCTATAATTCCGCGTTTTTTGTTTAACCTTATTTTTGGAGGAAAAAATGGCTGTTAATCTTAAAGGAAGAAACTTTCTGACACTTAAAGACTTTACACCGGAAGAAATCCGTTACCTTCTTGATCTTGCTCATAATCTTAAAGCTAAGAAAAGAGCTGGCATCAAAGGCGATCTTCTCGCTGGAAAAAACATTGTCCTTCTTTTCGAAAAAACTTCGACAAGAACCCGCTGCGCATTTGAAGTAGGCGCTATGGACGAAGGCGCTGGCGTAACTTTCCTCGGCTCGAACGACAGTCAGATGGGCAAAAAAGAGTCCATCGAAGACACCGCTAAAGTTCTCGGCAGAATGTTCGACGGCATCGAGTTCCGCGGATTCAAACAGGAAACAGTTGAAACTCTCGCTAAATATGCAGGCGTTCCGGTTTGGAACGGTCTTACCGACCTTTATCACCCGACACAGATTCTTGCGGACTTCCTCACCATCGAAGAACACGTCGCTAAACCTCTCAACAAAGTGAAATTTGTTTACTGCGGCGATGCAAGAAACAACATGGGCAACAGCCTTATGATCGGTGCGGCTAAAATGGGAATGCACTTCGTTTCATGCGCTCCGAAGGCTCTCTGGCCCGACAAAAATCTCGTTAAGGAGATGAAGGAAGTCGCTAAGGAAACAGGCGCTGTAATCGAGTTCTCCGAAGATCCGATGAAAGCTGTAAAAGACGCAGACGTCATCTACACAGACGTTTGGGTATCGATGGGCGAAGAAGCTCTTTTCGAACAGAGAATCAAACAGCTTAAGGCTTACCAGGTAAATATGAAGATGATAAAGGCTACCGGCAATCCGGACGTCATTTTCCTTCACTGCCTTCCGAGCTTCCACGACCTCAACACGAAAGTCGGCAAAGAGATTTTCGACAAGTTCGGCATCAAAGAGATGGAAGTCACCGACGAAGTCTTCAGAAGCAGATACTCCAAAGTTTTCGACGAAGCAGAAAACAGAATGCACACGATCAAAGCGGTTATGTGCGCTACGATCGGAAAATAACAATTTAAATCGTAACGGCGTTGCGTCGTGACGTCGTTACGTCATATTTTTTCCATAGTGATTTTAACTGTCGCGTGGTAGATGAAAAACGCAACAATACTTGTTGTCGAAATCGCTGCGAAAATGCCTGTGACATCCGCGATTTTACCGCCCAGCCAGACTGCCGGAATCAGCATAAGGATTGTTCTCATGAAGTTGAGCATTGTCGAGCGTACGGGTTTATGAAGTCCGTTGATTACGTTGACGCACATGATCGAGGACCCGATTGCCGGGAAGGCAAGTCCGTTGATGAGCATATATTCCATTATATACTTGAGGACGACCGGATCTTCGGTGAACATCGAGGCGATATTCCGGCGGAAGAGAATAAAAATAAGCATCATGAAGGAGCCCCAGCAGAGCGAGAAAAGTTCGGATATTTTGAGCGCTTTTTTCACGCGGTCGATCCTTGCCGCGCCGTAATTCTGCCCGGTGAAGGGAAGGAGGACGCTCGAAAGCGAGAAAACACCTACGAGAAGAAGCGAATCAATTTTTATACCGGCTCCGAGAGAAGCTACAGCTTCGTCACCGTAACCAGCGGTAATTCTTGTAACTATTGCGTTTGAAATCGGCATCAGCATGAGCGAAAGCGATGTCGGAATTCCGAGCCAGAGGACTTTTTTCCACGAACTGAAAATTACCGGAAGTTTAAGTTCCGAAAAATCGAACATTTTCATTCTGAACTGCATGAAACTTACGACGAGAACTGCACTCACGATTTTGGCTATCATTGTGGCCAAAGCTGCTCCTTCAATTCCCATTCGCGGAAAAATCCAGACTCCGAAAATGAGGAGCGGGTCAAGAATGACGTTTATCACTACGACTGTCAGCATGATGAGACCAGGCGTTTTCGTGTCTCCGGTGGCTCTGATCTCATTGTCAATGACGGCTGGAACAGCCCCGACCGGCATTCCGTAGCAGCAGATTCTCATGTATCTGAGAACGAGCTCGAGTGTTTCGCCTTTTGCGCCGAGTGCACTGAAAATCGGCCTTATCGTGAGAAGTCCTGCAATTCCGAAAAAAGTTCCGAGGCAGATTATGAGGAAAAGGCTGTCGGTTGAAATCCGCTTGACTTCAGGAAAGTTTTTCTGTCCGATTGCACGGGAAATTACTGCGCTCGTACCTAGTCCGATGCCGAAAAGAAAGTGGTTGACGAGCATGACGACCGGGAAAGTGTAGCTCATTGCGGCAAGTTCGAGTGTTCCCAGTTTGGAAACAAAATATGTGTCGGTCAGGTTGAAAGCCGTCATCGCGATGTGGCCGATGAGCATGCCCAGAGCCATGTCAAGCAGGATTTTCGGAATCGAACCTTCAGTGATGTTTTTCTTCATAAGACCACCAAAAACAAAAAACCGCGGAAGTTAGCACGGAAAAGGTGAATGTGCAAATTTTAAGGAATAAAAAAATTTTTTGGTTTTTATTTGACTAAGTAATTTTTATTACTTATAAGGCGTCGATTTATGTTCATTGGGGTTTGTTTTTTTAATCCTTTTTTTTATGGAGGTTTATATGAACAAGTATGTAGAAAGCGTTATCGCTAATGTAAAAGCAAAACACGCTAACGAACCCGAATTCGTTCAGACTGTAGAAGAAGTTCTTTCTTCTCTTTCACCTGTTGTTGATGCTCATCCTGAGTATGAAAAGGCTGACCTTCTCAATCGTATGACTGAGCCGGAAAGAATGTTCACATTCAGAGTTGTATGGACTGACGATCAGGGCAACACCCACACCAACCGCGGCTGGAGATGCCAGTTCAACGGCGCAATCGGACCGTACAAAGGCGGACTTCGTTTCCAGAAGAACGTTTACGAAGGAATCATTAAGTTCCTCGGCTTCGAGCAGACCTTCAAAAACTCGCTTACCGGTCTTCCTATCGGCGGCGCAAAAGGCGGCTCGGACTTCGATCCTGCCGGCAAATCTGATGCAGAAGTTATGCGTTTCTGCCAGAGCTTCATGACAGCTCTTTACCGTTACATCAGCCCGGACATCGACGTTCCTGCTGGTGACATGGGTGTAGGCGGAAGAGAGATCGGCTACCTCTATGGTCAGTACAGAAGACTTAAAGGCGTTTGGGAAAACGGCGTTCTTACCGGCAAAGGTCTTACCTACGGCGGATCGCTCATTCGTCCTGAAGCTACCGGTTACGGCGCAGTTTACTACCTTGAGAACGTCCTCAAACACGAAGGCGACAAAATCGAAGGAAAGAAAATTGCAGCAGCTGGTTTCGGTAACGTTACATGGGGTATCTGCAAGAAAGCTATGCAGCTTGGCGCAAAAGTCATCACCCTTTCGGGTCCTGACGGATACATCCTTGACGAAGACGGCGTAGCAACTCCGGAAAAGGTTGATTACCTTCTTACCATGAGAGCTACAGACCCGATGCACGTTAAACCTTACGCTGACAAATTCGGCTGCAAATTCGTTGCAGGCGAGAAACCCTGGGGCGTAAAATGTGATGTCGTTATGCCGTCAGCAATGCAGAACGACGTTAACATGGAACAGGCTAAGAAGAT
>DBYV01000016.1:21803-21940 GCA_002310995.1 bacterium UBP6_UBA1177
AACGATGCACTCAACTTCCTTCGTGAGCAGAAGAACCTCATCGTTGCTCCGTCGAAAGCAGTTAACGCAGGCGGCGTAGGTGTTTCCGCACTCGAAATGTCACAGAACAGCGAAAGACTTGTCTGGACAGCTGAAGA
>DBYV01000016.1:21988-29794 GCA_002310995.1 bacterium UBP6_UBA1177
GCAGCTGAAAAATACGGCCTTGGCTATGACCTCGTTGCAGGTGCAAACATCGCTGGATTCGAGAAAGTTGCAACCGCTATGATGGAACAGGGACTCTTCTAATCGAACCTGTTTTTACGGTTTTTCGCGGGGAGCTTCGGCTCCCCGTTTTTTTTGCCGCCAAATACATGAAGATGAAAGTTTTGTCCAAAGTTTTGTATGATTTGATAAATGTTAGGGATATGAAAACTGACTAATTTAGTCGATATTGGATTCTTTCTGTTTTTCCATCTTCTTTTCGATGTTTTTCACACGGTCCCTGATCGTCGGAAAAAACCTGTTGTGACGGTTTTCACGCATCGACTGTTCGTAGAAGTTTTTCGCTCTCTCGAGCTGGTTCATCTTTTCGTAACAAACACCGAGCAGAAGTTCCGAACGGTCTTTAGGAAGATCTTTTTTCGTGTTGATGAAAAGAAAACGTTCAAATGCGATTGCCGCCTTGTTATAGTCTTTCATTCTATAATAGGAGAGGGCGGTGAGGTAGAAGAGATTAGCGATGTGGTCGCCTGTCGAAGAAATATCGAGGCTGTCTTTAAATCTGTCGATCGCAGCTTCGTAACTTTTGCGTTTGAACAGCGTTTCGCCTTCCTCGTACTTTTTCAGAGCGGCTTTCTGCTTGATCATGCTCGTTTCGTTATCAATGATCGTTCTCTCAAGTCTCGACAGGGCCGAAAGGTTGAACTCTCCGTAAAGTTTGAAAGCGTTGTCAGGATCTCCTTCCTTCAGTGCGAGATAAAGGTTGTATGCCTTAATATCGTTGTTTTCCATCGAAAAAATCTTGTCCTTGAGCTCTGCGACCTCTTTTTCAAGGTATTTGTTGTGTTCTTCGCGGATTCTGCTCTGATTTGCATAGTTCGCAGCCTGCGACCTGAAATAGAAAAAGAACGAAAGAATGATGACGATGCCCAAAATCACGAAAGTGACAAAATAACGTGTTGCCTGATTCTGTTCTTTTGTGTTGACCTTGCGGTTAATCTCTTTTATTGCTGCATCAAGACTGCCCTGATTATTCATTATATGCGTCATCAGGCGGCGCATCTCCTTGATGTCATCAAGACTCTGAGGACGCTCGTTCTTTGGCTGCTCCTGAATTTTATTTTCTTTATTTTCCTTGTTTTCGACCATTTCAGCCTCGCAAAAAACGCGGAAGTTTAGTTTATTTCCGCGGAATTACAAAAAAAATAGGAAAAATATGGAATTTTGCTATTCTCCGTGCCGTATTTTTTGGACTTTGGGAGATTGAGATGAGTAATTCCTATTTTGATTTGAAACCGATAAGTTTCAGGGGCGAGGTCGCTGTAGTAGCACCTTCGTCGCCTTTTGACAAAACTGTATTCAATGCCGGAATAACCGAACTCAAGCTGAATAAAATCAAGCCTGTGATCGATAAAAACGCTTTTGCCAAGGCAAGTTTTCTTGCGGGAAGCGATGAACTCCGTGCCGAATCACTTGTCAACGCGTTCACGACCGAAACAATAGAGGCTGTCTGGACTGCTCGCGGCGGTTACGGTGCTTTGAGGCTGCTTGAAAAGTTGCAGGAAAATATCGATAAAATCAAGGCGAATCCGAAACTTTTCATCGGTTTCAGCGATGTGACCGCGCTTCACGCATGGCTTGTCGACAAATGTGGTTTTGTTACGGTTCACGGGCCGAACATCACGACTTTAAACTCGATTGACCGCTTTTCAAAAGCGCAGATTTTCGAACTTTTGCAGGGGAAGGAGAGGGCTTTCACGATTTTTAACAAAAACATGCGTTCTCTCAATCCCGGCAAAGCAAAAGGTGTTGTCAAAGGCGGCAACCTTACGACTCTTGTTTCGATGATTGGAACTCCGTTTGAACCAGATTTCAAGGATTCGATACTTTTTATCGAGGAAGTAAACGAAGTTCCTTACCGTGTCGACAGACTTCTTACCCAGATGCGTCTTGCAGGCAAATTCAAAGGGATCAAGGCGCTTATATTCGGTGATTTCACATACCGCGAGTTCAGGCCGCCGGCTGAAAAGAGCGTTAATCCATTCGCGATGCTTGAAACAATCGGGCTTGACAAATCGATTCCCGTCGTATGCAACTTCCCGGCAGGTCATAACCAGCAGAACATGGCTTTCATGCTCGGCGCCGTTGCAGAGCTCGATACCGAGGCTAAAACGCTTAAATACTGATAATTGCAGGTGTTTCATGGCTGAAAAGCGGTCTAAAGAAGAAATGATTTCACTCGCTTACGATTTGCAGAACGCAATTGTTGCATTCTGCGGTCACAGACCTCTCAGAATAACAACAAACAAGGATTTTAAGCTGCTTCGCGTAGTCTGGATGCAGGGTTACGAGCGGAAAGAGTGGTACAACGGAGTCGGAATGAAGATTCTTCTTGCCGCTTTTTCGGATAAACACCATATTCAGGTCTGCGAGATAACGGCCGAAGAGAGCAAAGAATCGGCGGTTTGGCTCACCAAAGCGGAAAACGATCCCGCAAAACACGGAAACGGTCGATGATTTTTGTTTTTCTTCTTTTTTTCTTGTTTTCAACTGAAATTTTTGCCGAAAATTGTGATTCATCGTTTATTGCAGTTCCTGGACTTTTACATAGGGAAAATGACAAAAATCACTGTAAATTCAACCCATTGCTTCATATAAATACTGATGATAGAACTGTAATTGACTATTTCGAGATGCAAAATTCGACTCCGTTTGATTCGTTTTCAATCCTTCCGCGCGGTTTTTACGACACTAAAAAAGGGATAAAATCACTTTATCCGGTTCTGCCGTATCTTAACGGCGTTCAGAAGGATGACCGCTTCCGCAGCCACTGGCAGATTGTGTCAAAAGTAGGAGCGAGCTACTATTTTTCCAATAAAAAAGGGAACTTTATTCCTAATGCGGGTGGAAGGATTTTCGACAAAGGTTCTACAATGGTTATGAGCCAGAGCGGCAACGCGGTTTTCCTTGATTCGTGGGCATTTTACTGGGAACTTGAGGAAAAAAACACGTTTGATTCTGCGACTTCGATCAGGTCAACGGATGTTGATTTCAGACGTTTTTACGCAAAAATGAAAATGTGGAAGTTCTCGATTATGGCGGGCAAGGACACCGTTCATTTAGGACCGGGCGAATACGGAATGCTGATTTCATCGAACGCAGAGCCTTTTTATTTGGTGAAAATCCAGAATGAGCAGACAATTCGCCTGGGCGGCGACTGGAATCTTCTTTTTTTCAACGGGTGGCTGCGCGAAGAAAGAGAGACTGCGTCCAATCCTCAGCTTCTGGCAATAAGACTTACTTACAGACCCCCGAAAATGTTTAGTTTTTTTGAACTCGGAATGACACGCAGCATGATGTACGGCGGCGAGGGAAGGCCTGACTACATTCTTACAGATTATCCTTATCTTATAGCGGGAGCCTCGGACAATGTTCCGCGGAGCAAATGGGATGCAGACAGTTACGCGGCAGTTGATTTTACTTTAAATATTCCGATGTACAAGCTCAATCCGGCTATAAAAGTTTTCAAATTCTATATCCAGGAGTCAGGAACAGATATCAAGGCTATATGGCAGGTAGAGGACAAAATGGAAGTTCTGCTGCCGTACATATTCTGCCGCTTTCTGGAAAGAGCCTACCTTGCCGGAATTTTTGCCGCGACAGACAAGGATGTTATGCGTCTCGAATACACGAAAACTTCTCTTTCGCACTACTATCATCACCTTTATACAGACAAGGGTTTTTCTTATCACGGCCTTTCGCTTGGGCACCCTTTCGGGAGAAACCATCAGGCAATCCGTTTTAATCACAGGCACTATTTCAGTCCTTCCTTTTCTTTCAAGTGGGAACTCGGATTTTATCAGCTGGACTGTGCTACGAAGCAGGACAAAAACAAAAAATATACTGCGATTTATCCGTTTTTCTCGCTTCGTGACGGCCTTGTAAGACGTGGTTATGCAACGGTTTGGCTTGACTGGATTTTTTACGGTCACCTGATCCGCGGTTATTTTTCGGTTGATGCAGGACCTAAGAGTGATGAAGATATTTCACCAATCAGTGTCAAAGTTCAGGACAAAGCAACAGCAGATATTCTGACTGGAATTTCCGTAATACTTAAATTCTGAAATCCTTTTCCGATCAGTATTTCTCGCCGGCCAATACTTCGGCGACATTGTGGTTTTCAGCGCTCATCGTGTTGAGGTTGTTAAGAATATCGATGAACTGAATTGACGCGCTTCCGTCACAGATTTTTTCTTTAATGCGGTTGAAGTGCTGGATCTTCGCGTCTTTTATGAGCTTTTTGATTCTGATTCTTATAACGAGAGCTTCATCGGCATAAGCAGGAACTTCCTCGCCGTTCTTGAAAATCGTGAGCGATTTCTTGAAGTGGGCGATGTTCTCGTCGAGAATCTGGTTGATTACTGAAATAGCTTCGGTCGAGAAGGTCATGTTGTTGCGCGTGAGTTTGTCAATTATCTGTGACATGTGCTCTACGCAGTCGGCAATCTTCTCGAAATTGTGGGCTAAACCTATGCGGCTTGCAACGATCTTAGCGTCTCCGGGCGAAATTGCGCGGACTGAAAGGGCGATAAGGAACTGAGTGAGCTGATACTGGTATTTGTCGATTTTGTCCTCGTTGCGCGCTATTTCATCGCTGATCTCGGCGACCTGATTGGTGTCTTTAAGCGACATTTCACGAAGCATATCGAGGTTCTTCGTAACGTAATCGGACATATTGAGAAGTTCTTTTTCGCATTCCATGATCGCGATCGACGGAGTGCTGAACATGCTTGTCTGAAGTTTGACGAGGTCTTCCGGCATCTCGACTGTTCCGCCTGCTTTGTCCGGGAATATCTTCTCGACGAGTTTCGTGAGCTGGCTTACGAACGGAATACAGAGGATAAGTGTCGTAATATTGAAAACAGTGTGTCCCATAGCAATGTGGACTGTCAGCGCTTCGTCAGGTGTTCCTGGGATCATAAGATCCACAATATCTTTGTAAGGACGGAAAACTACGAGCAGGACTGCAACGCCGATACATCTGAAAATAACTTGTGATAGAGCTGTTCTCTTTGCATTTACTGTGCCTCCGACAGCTGCAAGAACACCGGTCGAACTTGCTCCGATATTGCTTCCTAAAACGACAGCAAGTGCACCTTCGAAGTTTATAAGTCCCTGGCTGGCAAGTGCGATCACGATACCGACCATTGCGCTGCTCGATTGTGTAATGCAGGTCGTGACGATACCGACTAAAACGCCGAGCAGGATCGAAGCATAGGTTGAACCGTCAATGCTCTGGAACATCCTGACGAAAGTTTCGCTCTCTTTAAGCGGTGCAAAGCCGCTTTTCATAGTTTCCATTCCGAGGAAGAGGATGCCGAAGCCATAGATAAGCTCGCCTATATACTGCCATGACTTGTTTTTAGAGAAAAGGCGCAGCATAACACCGACACCGATGAGCGGCAGAGAGAAAACCGAAACATTAAGCGTTACGATCCAGCCCGTGACCGTGGTTCCGATACTGGCACCCAAACCGACTCCGATAGCCTGCTGAACCGTCATAAGTCCGGCATTGACGAAGCCGATCGTCATAACGGTCGTCGCGCCGCTCGACTGGATGATAGCTGTGATCAGAAAACCGACAAAAGCCCCGACAAAACGGTTCGAAGTGAGGACTTTTAGAATTTTCCTGAGTTTGTCGCCGGCCGCTTTCTGGACACTTTCGCTCATGACTTTCATACCCATGAAGAAAAGTCCGAGTCCGCCGAGCGTGTGGAAAATGATGTAACTCCAATTCATAAAGAGTTTCTCCAAAAATATCAAAAAACGTCCGGATTTAACTTAATAAAAACTATGCGGTCAAGGTTTTTTTAACCGTGCAAGCACCAAAAGTGTTAGAAAAAAGAAAAAATCGGTATAAGCTGTTTTTATTCCGAATATTTGAGCGGAATAAAGGTCGGCGTTTCTTCCAAATTTCCAGCAGACAAGGAAAAAATATGCCGAAACCGAGAGCCCGATAACAAAACCAGTTATCGAAAGGATCGAGCGGAGAAACGATTTTTTCATAAGCGCGGCAAGAGCAAGCGCGAGATAGGCATTTCCATAAATGTAACATACCGGAATATCTGCGAAAGTCGGAACTCTGAAAGGGTTTGTGTGAAATTCCGCAACCAGCACAAACGACATGAATATACCGGTTGCGAGCAGGATGAAAAAGAGTTTTCCTGCAAAATTCAAAGGTCGTAAAGAATTACTATCCATTAAATAAAACTCCATTTTTCAATCATAAAATACCAGAAGGGAAGGGTGACGAGCGAAAACAGTGTCGAAAATGTCACGATCCCGCTCACTACTTCCTTGTCAGAATCGACAAAATCGGCAAAGAAGGGCGAAAGCGCCGCACTCGGCATGACCGATTCCATGAGAATTACCTTTTTTGTAGTGATATCAACATTTTTGAAGAAAAATAACACAATAGAAAGAACTGCAATACCTACAATAATTCCGAAAACCGTGCGAAAAAATGTTCCTAAAATGACTGGGCGTATAGTTCCTTTTTTAAGCATTATCGAAAGCGAAAGCCCTACTGTGAAAAGTATAGCCGGAATGGTGATGTTTGCTATCGAACCGATACTTTTTGCAAGCCATTCGGGAATCTTTATCCCGTAAAAATTCATTGCCATTGCCAAAAAAACAGAAAGGACTGGCGGAATGGCGTTTGACGTAAGTGCGTGAATTATCTTGTCTTTTGAAGCTTTTCCTGAAGAAGTTTTCGACAAAAACCAGATGATTGTAAAGCCCGTCGAAAGGACTGCGGGCCAGAAAAACATTGAGAAGAAAACGCCGCGCGTGAAACCGTTTTCACCGTAGAAGTATGAGAGGACGCCCCAGCCGAGATAGCTGTAGTTGCCGACAAAACTTCCGACGCAGAAACTGTTCGAGATTTTTTTGTCGGACGAGGAAAGATTTCTCATCAATAAGACCAGAGTTCCGGATAAAACAAGTGTCAGGCAGAGAGCAGTAATCATCGGAAGCATCTGACTAAACTCTTTTGTGTCTGCGTTGTAGAGGTTCCTGAAAATAAGGAAAGGAACGGTCGCCTTTATGACGAATTTTCTTAGAACTGTCGATTCATTGTCGGGAAAAAGCTTCAGCTGTTTGAAAATCCAGCCCAAAAATATCGGAAAATTTATTGTCAGAACAATCTCAACCAGGTTCAAAGCAGCCTCGTTCCAAAAAATCAGGGGATTTTAAGGAAAATCAGGGTTAAAGCAATTTTTGTCGTTACGTCGTCACGTCGTTACGCCGTCACGTCGGTAGCGCGCGAAAAGGCGGCGCATCGAAATAACGACACGGCGTTACGTCGTCACGCCGTTACGGAAAAATTTGACTTATTATTTTTAAATGGTTGAGTAATCCCGTTTTTTTGGCTTATTTAACAACCGATATTTTTATGGAGTAAAAAATGGAAAACAGAGCTCACAACTTTTTCGCAGGTCCGGCTGCGCTTCCGCTTGAAGTCCTCAAACAGGCTCAGGCAGAACTTCTCAATTTCAGAGGCACGGGCGTTTCCGTTATGGAAATCAGCCACAGAGACAAAGCTTTCATAGCTGTAACCGAAGAAGCAGAGGCAGATCTTAAAAAACTTCTCGGCCTCGGCGACGACTACGCTGTCCTTTTCCTTGGCGGCGGCGCAACACATCAGTTCATCATGCTCCCGATGAACGTTCTCAACGAAGGCGACTGCGCTGACTACGTTGATTCCGGTAACTGGGCACACAGAGCTTACGA
>DBYV01000011.1:0-8961 GCA_002310995.1 bacterium UBP6_UBA1177
CTGATCGACAAGTTCGAAGCTCTTCACTGCGACGACGCAAAAGTCCTTTTCCTCGCTATCGGCAGCGCAGCGAGAGCGGCTGAGGAAGTCGTCAATGTTCTCCGCGAAAGAGGCGTAAAAGCAGGTCTTTTCAGACCGATCACGCTGTGGCCTTTCCCGAAGGACGAGTTCGCGAAGTATGCGGCAAACGCAGACTACATCGTTGTTCCCGAAATGAACCTGGGACAGCTCAAGACTGTTGCGGAAAGATTCACGAAACGCACGAAGATCATTCCGATAAACCTTGTCAACGGCGAGCCTCTCGGACCTGATACCATTATTTCGGCCGTCAATCACCTTAATATTTAGGGGAGGAGAAAATGTTTGATTATTCGCAATATTTAAGAAATGAAAAACTTCCGCACATCTGGTGCCCGGGCTGCGGTCACGGAATAGTTCTCAAATCGCTCATCAGAGCAGTCGCAAAGGCAGGCTGGAACAAAGACGAGATAGTTCTTGTCAGCGGTATCGGCTGCGCTTCGAGACTTCCGGGATACGTTGATTTCAATACGCTCCACACAGCTCACGGCCGTGCTCTCGCTTTCGCAACGGGCATCAAGCTCGCGAAACCCGAAATGCACGTGATCGTAGTTTCCGGTGACGGTGACTCGCTTGCAATCGGCGGAAACCACTTCATCCACGCTTGCAGAAGAAACATCGACATCACGCTTATCTGCTTCAACAACGGAATTTACGGCATGACCGGCGGTCAGTATTCTCCGACCACGGCAAGCGGCGACAAAACGGCTACATCTCCTTTCGGAAACGTAGAGCCGCATTTCAACGTCGCTGAACTTGCAAAAGGTGCAGGCGCTACGTTCGTTGCAAGAGGCACGAGCTACGGCGTTCCGCAGCTTGACAACTTCATCTACCAGGGCCTTATGCACAAAGGTTTCTCGGTAATCGAGGCGGCTGAAGCTTGCTTCACGACTCACGGCAGAAAGAACCGCAAAAAATACGGACCCAGCAACCTTGACATGCTCAAATGGCAGAGAGACCACGCGGTTTCCGTTGAAAAAGCGGCAGGAATGAGCGAGGAAGAACTTCAGGACAAAATCGTAACAGGTGTTCTCCATAATGTTGACAAACCTGAATTTACCGAACAATATCAGAAACTTATTGATTCTTTCGGTGGAGGGGCAAAATGAGAAAAGAGATAAGATTTTCAGGCAGCGGCGGTCAGGGCGTAATCCTTGCATCCGTAATTTTGGGAACCGCAGCGGCTCTTTACGAGAACAAACACGCTGTTCAGAGCCAGTCCTACGGCCCTGAGGCTAGAGGCGGTGCGTCGAAAGCCGACGTCATCATCAGCGACGAACCCGTAAAATACCCGAAAGCGAGAAACATCGACTTCATGCTCTGCCTTACGCAGAAAGCGGCCGACAAATACCTTCCGGATCTCAAGGAAGGCGGCCTTGTCCTCATTGACAGCGACTATGTCGATGTTCCCGAAACAGACAAATACACAGTTGTAAAACTCCCGATTTCTTCAACGACCTACGACAAACAAGGCAAACTCATCGCCCTCAACATCGTTTCCCTTTCCGCATTCGTTGAAGTCACGAAACTCGTTTCCGAAGATTCGCTCGAAAAGGCAGTTCTTCAGGCTGCACCGAAAGGGACTGAAGATTTCAACATGGAAGCGGTAAAAATCGGAAGAGAACTGGCTAAAACTCTGAAATAAGGTGCTTTTATTTCTCATGGTTACTTCCAGGGGGCTTCGGCCCCCGTTTTTTTGCTTAAATTTAAGGCAGATCAGATGTTATGATTTTTCTTATCCGTTTTGCATGCGGAGCAGTTGCGGCAGGCAGAACCCGTGCCGCATCCGCAGTCGCCGCGCATACGCTTTCTGATAATATTTACCAAGGCGAATACGAACATCGCCAGAAGAATTACTGAAATAATTATCGTTGCCAGCATGTGATCTCCTACATTCCGAGAGCGATCCCGATGAGGTATACGGCAAGCGAGCAGAGCCAAGCGATCACGCACTGCCATACTACAACGCCTGCCGCCCATTTTGCGCCAAGCTCGCGCTTTACGGAGGCGATAGCTGCAACGCAAGGAGTATAAAGCAGGCTGAATACGAGAAGGCTTGCAGCAGTCAGACTCGTCATCATCGTTTCAACACCGCCCGCAAACAGGATTTCCAGAGTCGAGACTACGCTTTCCTTTGCCATAAAGCCGCAAACGAGCGCAACGACGATCTGCCAGTCGCCAAGTCCTATCGGTTTCATGACTGGGGAAATCAGTTGTGCGACGGAAGCGAGCATACTCATCTCTGCATTCTCGACTAACTGCAGTTTCCAGTTGAAACTTTGCAGGAACCACACAACGATCGTCGCAACGAAAATCACCGTGAACGCTCTCTGCAAAAAGTCTTTCGCCTTTTCCCACAAAAGCTGGGCGGTATTTCTCGCGCCTGGCATACGGTAGTTAGGAAGCTCCATCACGAAAGGCACCGCTTCGCCTTTGAAAAGCGTTCCTTTGTAAAGAAGCGCGATGAGTATTCCGACAAAAATTCCCAGAAGATAAAGGCCTGTCATGATGAGGCCGCCTTGCTTCGGGAAAAACGCGCTCACAAAAAAGGCATATATCGGGAGTTTTGCGGTGCAGCTCATGAAAGGGGTGAGGAGGATCGTCATTTTACGGTCACGTTCGCTAGGAAGCGTGCGTGTCGACATGACGGCCGGGACAGAACAGCCGAAGCCGACTAAAAGCGGAACGATGCTTCTGCCAGAGAGTCCTATTTTCCTCAGCAGTTTATCCATAAAAAACGCGACTCGCGCGATGTAGCCTGAATCTTCAAGCATCGAAAGAAAGAAAAAGAGCGTCACTATGATCGGCAGGAAGGAAAGCACGCTTCCCACACCCGCAAAAATGCCGTCGATTATAAGTCCGTGAAGCACTTCGTTCACTCCCGCGGCCGCCAGACCGGCATCCGTCACTTTCGTAAGCCACTCGATTCCTGTTTCCAGAAGTTCCTGCATCCATGCGCCGATCACGTTGAAAGTCAGATAGAAAATCGCCCCCATTATCGCGATGAAGCAGGGGATCGCCGTCCATTTTCCGGTCAAAATTTTGTCGATTTCCTGACTTCTCGTTCTCTCTTTGCTTTCGTGCGGCTTTTTGACAGTAAGGGAACAGAGCCTGTAAATGAAAGAAAAACGCATATCGGCTATTGCCGCGCTCCTGTCTAAACCGCGCTCGCTTTCCATCTGCAGTATGATGTGCTCCAAAGTCTCCTTTTCGTTCACGTCAAGGTCGAGTTTGTGCAGTATTTGTTTATCGTCCTCAAGAAGTTTTGTCGCTGCGAACCGCACGGGAACACCCGCTTTTTCGGCATGGTCTTCGATCAGATGTATCGTTCCGTGGAGCGCGCGGTGGACTGCGCCGCCGTTATCGTCTTTGCCGCAGAAATCCTGGCGCAGCGGACTTTCCTGAAATTTTGCAACGTGAACGGCGTGGGAAACAAGTTCTTCGATTCCCTGTCCTTTTTTCGCAGAGATCGGAACGACAGGCACGCCGAGCAGCGATTCCATTTTGTTCACGTCGATCGAACCGCCGTTTGCCGTAACTTCATCCATCATGTTGAGCGCGACAACGAGCGGAATATTCAGCTCCAGAAGCTGCATCGTCAGGTAGAGATTCCGTTCTATGTTCGTCGCATCCACGATGTTTATTATCGCGTGCGGCTTTTCGTTCAGGACAAAATCACGCGAGATAAGTTCTTCGGAAGAGTAGGGCGACATTGAGTAAATGCCTGGCAGATCGGTGATCAGAGTATCGGCTTGTCCTTTGATCGCCCCTGATTTTCTGTCAACTGTAACGCCAGGGAAGTTCCCGACATGCTGATTTGATCCGGTGAGGCGGTTGAAAAGCGTGGTTTTTCCGCAGTTCTGGTTCCCGACGAGCGCAAATGTAAGAATTGTGCCGTCAGGAAGCGGATTCTCGCTGTTTTTGTCGTGGAATTTTCCGCTTTCGCCGAGTCCGGGGTGCTCGGTTACGATCGAGTCTGCGGCGGCCGAATTTTGTCGAAGTGCAGTATCTGCCGCGTCTGTTTCGCACACTTCGACCTGCTGCGCATCTGCTACACGCAAAGTCAGCTCGTAGCCGTGCAGCCTGAATTCCATCGGGTCTCCGAGAGGCGCGTATTTTACGAAAGTGATCTCTGCCCCCGGAATTATTCCCATATCAAGAAAATGCTGACGGAGCTCGCCGTTTCCTCCGAGTTGTTTGACCCGAACTGTCTCTCCAGTCTTTATTTCGCGCAATGTTTTCATATTTTATGCCTTAATTAACAAATTTTCCGATATTAAAAGAACTCAATCAAATTAGTTTTGAGGATAATTGTTAGCTATGACTAATAGTCAAGAAAATCGGGGAAAATATGTTTTTATATCACTTTTTAAGGATCCTCATCGCGTTGAGGACCGCTATCACGGTGACGCCGACATCACCGAAGACTGCTTCCCACATTCCGGCTATTCCCAAAGCTCCGAGAACAAGGAAAACTCCTTTGATTCCGAGAGCCAGCGCGATATTCTGGATAACTATGCTTTTTGTCGCTTTTGCAACATCTATAGCTTCGAGAAGTTTGGAAGGTTCGTCCGTCATGAGTACTACATCGGCCGCTTCTATTGCAGCGTCGGAGCCGAGACCTCCCATGGCGATACCGACATCGGCTCTTGCCAGGACCGGAGCATCGTTTATTCCGTCGCCGACGAATGCGAGTTTGCCCGAACCAAGGCTATTTTTCTCTAAGATCTCGATTTTTTCGACTTTTTCTCCGGGAAGAAGCTGCGCATAATATTCATCGATTTTCAGTTTTTGGGCTACATCCTGTGCGATTTTTTCGTCATCTCCTGTGAGCATTGCGATCTTTTTCACGCCGAGTTCTTTCAGGCCAGATACCGTTTTAAGGCTGTCTTCTTTGATTTCATCGCTTATCAGAATGCAGCCGGCATAGCGGTTATTTACAGCGACATAGACTTTTGTCCCTGTTTCATTACACGGCTGAAAGGTGATTTTTTCGTCTTTCATAAGTTCTGAGTTTCCGGCTAGAACTTTTTCACCGCCGAATACCGCGCTGATACCGCGCCCGGGGATTTCCTGATGAGCGGAAAGAAGGCCGTTTCCGATTTCTTTTCCGTAAGCCGCAGAAATTGATTTCGCTATAGGATGGTTGGAAAAATATTCGGCAGCAGAGGCGTATTCAAGCACTTTTTCTTTGGTAAAACCGTCAGCCGGAATGATTTCCGTGACATTGAAAACTCCTTTGGTGAGAGTTCCCGTTTTGTCGAAAACGACGGTTTTAAGGTTATCAAGTGCTTCAAGATAGTTGCTTCCTTTCACAAGCACGCCGTGTTTTGAAGCGGCTCCGATACCTCCGAAAAATGTGAGCGGGATCGAAATCACAAGGGCGCATGGACATGATACAACAAGAAAAACAAATCCTCGGTGGATCCAGTCAGTCCATTCTCCTCCGAGAAGAAGGGGAGGAAGCACAGCTAAGAGCGCGGCGAGGATTACGACAACTGGAGTATAGTAACCTGCGAATTTTGTTATGAAATTTTCCGTCTTCGCTTTTCTTTCAGAAGCATTTTCAACGAGGTCTATTATTTTGGAAACTGTCGATTCCCCGAAATTTTTAGTCGTTCTGATTGTCAGAGTGCCGCTCTGGTTTACGCATCCCGAGAGGACTTCGTCCCCTTCGCGGACACTTTTCGGAACCGATTCTCCGGTCAGAGCCTTCGTGTCGATCATCGAGTTTCCTTCAAGTACGATGCCGTCGAGAGGGATCTTTTCACCCGGTTTCACGATGATCGTCTCTCCCAAAGCGACATTTTCGGGAGAAACAGTCTCGGAAACGCCGTTGCGCAGCACTGTGGCGTGGTCCGGGCGTATATCCATGAGTTCTGAAATCGATTCTTTCGAGTGTTTCACTGCGAGCGACTGGAAAAATTCTCCTATCTGGTAAAAAAGCATTACCGCGACAGCTTCGGGATATTCGCCGATGACAAAAGCTCCGACAGTGGAGATCGTCATCAGAAAATTCTCGTCGAAAACCTGCCCGTGAGCGATATTTTCAACTGCTTCAATGACGACATCGTAACCGAGAATGATGTATGCCGCAATCAGGAAACCCAGTTCGATGTGCAGCGGAACATCTGCCGCAAAAGTTAGCACAAGCCCTGCAAGATAGACAAAAGCTCCGATAGAGAGGTGTAAGATCAGTTTTTTGCCGCCGGAATGTTCATGCTCGTGATGATGGTCGCAGGCGTGACAACAGCGGCATCCGTGTTCGTGTTCACAAGATTCATGTTCGTGATGTTCGTGTGCCATAACTGCCTCCTGATCAATGCGTTTCCCGGTAGTCCGGCATCAGTTCTTCGAGATGCTCGAATCCCGTGTCGATAATTTTTTTGACGTGCTCGTCAGCCAGCGAGTAGTAGACTATCTGTGCTTCGCGCCGGAATTTCACGAGTCCCGCAAGACGCAAAGCCTTGAGCTGGTGCGAAACCGCCGATTTTGTGAGCCCTAACAGCACAGCGATGTCGCATACGCACATTTCGCTCTGTTCGAGAGCGTGCAGAATCTTAACTCTTGTATAGTCGCCGAAAAGTTGCATCAGATCCGCCAGGTTAAGGTATTCGTCATCTGACACCATTTTTGATCTGACATCATCAACAATGTTTTCGTGTATCACATTGCAAGTGCACGAAGACTCCGAATCTACCATTTGAGGCCTCCTCTTTTATTAGTTGAACAAATGAACAACTAATCATTACTCCTTAAAAAAGTTTTGTCAAGAGGGGAGAAAAAGGAAAAACCATAAAGGTGAATTGGCAATTGCCTAATTCGGAAAAATCCGCTGTTATTTGCATCGGAGCGGGGCTGTCAGATACTGATATGAAGGTCGAATTTCTAAAAATCAAAGTGAAATTGAAAAAATCTAAAAAATAATTTGACATTTCTTCGCGAATGATTATACTGCATCCATTGGTGAGTCCTACCATTAAGTGGAGTCTTTAAAAGCAGTGAACCCTACTGTGAGTGGGAACTTTAAAAGCGGTGAGTCCTACCGGAAGTGGAATTTTTGAGCCGTATCGGTTTTGACTGATACGGCTTTTTTTTATGAGGAAAAATGAAGCAGGAAAGATTGAATCTCTATTCTTTGAACATGAAATATGTCCGCTATCTGCATAATGCCGACGACAAAGTGCAGTCGGTTTCACCGCAGATTCATAAGAACAACCGCCCGTTTGTCGGAATCATCGTTGTTTGTGAAGAACACAAATATTGCGTGCCGTTGGATTCAGCGAAAGAAAAGCATAAAACGCAGAAAAACGATGTCGATTTCACTCGAATTTTTGATGGTGAAAGATTGATAAGCGTCCTGAATTTCAACAACATGATTCCTGTAGAAGAGAGATTCGTCACCAAAATAGATCTGAAACCGTCTGACAAAGACACACAGGCACAGGCAAACTATAAGAAATTGTGTATAAAAGAAATTGAGTGGTGTCGCAAAAATCAAGATTCAATAGTGAAAAAAGCCAATAAATTATATCGGTTAGTGCAAACGCCAAATTGCAGCACGATGCTGAAAAAAAGGTGCAACGATTTTAAGAAACTCGAAAAAGTTTTGGAAAAATTGCTGGAAAAACAACTCTAAAAACCAGCATTTTTCCTCGCTCATTACACACTTTTTCTTGTATCGATATCAGAAATTGTGGCCTCAAAAATCAAGTGAAAACCCACCCGAATGCATTTCTGAATCTGGTCTTAAAACCACACACGCCCCAGTCTGCATTCGCAGCCAGCCCCTCTAACTTAGAGGGGCAATCAAAGAGAGCACACACGCCCGTCAAGGCTCCCCTGAAACAGCCTCTCCTGAAGTAGGAGAGGTGTCACGCAGTGACGGAGAGGTCACAGATGTTTCGGCTTAGTCTCAACATGACTGAACGCTGCCTATGTAAGATAACTCCCCAAAATAATTCCCATTTCCGTTCAAGGTCAGAGATGTTTCTACCGCTTCTTGCCTCCCCTGAGGCAGGGGAGGTGTCACGCAGTGACGGAGAGGTCATAGATGTTTCGCATTGCTCAACATGACGGAAGCCCTCTCAGTCGCTTCGCGCCAGTTCCCCCAAAGTGGGAGCCAAGGAGTGAGAGGCGAGAAGTGGGAGCCAAGAAAGCGGCGAGTTGCCCGCGTCCGAAAAATCCTTATTTCTTTTCTTCTTCCCAGAGGAAATCGAACGCTCCGCTGAGTGCGAGAGCGATTGCGTGGGTGTTCAGTGTCGCCTCCTCCTTGGCAGCGTTCTTGTCATAACCGTATGAAGTCAAGTGGTTGAAGTCGTAGTCAAGTTCGATTCCTGCGTAGTCGCAGAAGTTGTAGATTATTGCGATGTTTATAGCGAGATTCGAATTGTCCTTGCTGACGATGTTTTCTTCATAGAATGGAGCCTTAAAGTATGAAACTCTCGCCATCATGTCGACATCCCAGAGTGTCGCGTAAGGCATTGCGAAGAGTCCCCATGAAGTCAATGCGGAACCGGCGTCGTTGACACCGTCGGAAATGAGTTTGCCTTTTTCGAAATCGGGGTTGTAGAGCGCGCGGTGAGCAAGACCGAACTCAGCTTTGAAGCCGACCGAAATATCGTCGTTTACGTTGTAGCCGAGATCTGCGCCGATCGCCATGAGGACGTTGTTTTTGTCCTGATCAAGACTTTCGCCGTTTTTGTAGGACTCTATTTCGCCTTCTTCCGAAAGGTTGTAAACGTCGAGATCGTAGTTTCTGTAAGCCTTGCCGAAAACAAGAGAAGCCGCCGCGGTCGCGAAGAAATCACCTGTTTTGTTGAAGCGGACATCTACACCGAATGCCGGAGCGCGGAAGAGGTTTTCCTCGCCGTCAAGAACGGT
>DBYV01000011.1:9009-11152 GCA_002310995.1 bacterium UBP6_UBA1177
GAAAAAATGAGGTCAACGCCGAGCGAAACGCCGAGATCGTTGAAGGCTCCGCCGAAAAAGTCCTCCTTTATCGCCGAATTTGCGAAAGCGACTTCATGGTCGTAGCCGTTTTCGATTCCGAAAGGCATCGAGAAAAGTCCGGCTTCAAGGTTGACGTTGAGCCCGAAAGTTCTGGCTGCGTTCCTGAAAGAGGGATGCTGCATTCTGAAAGAAACGTTTTTGATGACATCGAGCGTCATTTTGCCTTCGTCATCGACCGAGCCGAAATCGACAACTGCGCGGCCGTTGAACATCCTGTCGCCGCCCTGGAAGTCAAGGATGAGGTTGTCAAGCCCGATTTCATAGCTTTCTTCCTTGTTTACATCGCCGTCTTCGATGTTGATACCCGCGGAAACTCCGCCGAAAACAGTAGCATTGAAGTAGGGTTTACGCTCGAAAGCGAGTTTGTCTTCCTCTTCTTCCGCTTCTGCTGCTTCTCCTTCAGCGGGAGCTTCAGCAGCTTCTACCGTTGATTCTTTTGTTTCTTCATTTGCCTGATTTTCCTCTGCATAGAGTGAAAAAGATACCGCGCAGCAAATCATTGCCGCAAAAAGGAAATTACGCATAAAAACCTCCAATAAATTGAAATTGTTAAAAAAACACACCAAAAAGAAAACTTCAAATTAATTTCGTAATAAAAAATTAAGTTTTTAAAGAGCAATTAAATTAGTAACAGCTAACTTAGCTGCTTTTTTTCATTTGTCAACAGAAAAATCGCCATAAATAAAAAAAATTTTTGTAGAGAGATCTTTTTAGCATCATCTAATTTAGTTAACATATGGATAACTATTTGACAGAATCAGCCGTTTTTTGGTTTTTGAGTTTTTATTGTTGTTATATTTAGGAGCCTAAAATGACGGAATTTATCGAAAAGGGCGGATTTATGAATAGGCCTCACACTGTCATTCTTGGAGCTGGAGCAGCAATGGCAGCTATTCCCAATGGAGTAAAAAATCTTCTGTTATGAATGGTTTGATCGAAAAGCTTGATCTTCAGGATGTCCTTTGCGGCGTAAATTTAAAAACCCAAAGTAATAACTTGGAAGATATTTATTCTGAACTTTATTCAAGACCAGAATGTAAAGCGGAGCGCGAAGAGTTGGAAAAGCGTCTTTACGAATATTTTGATTCGTTGGAACTGCCGGATACACCAACTGTGTATGATTTCTTGGTTTTAAGTATGACGAAAAAGGATGTTATTGCTACATTTAATTGGGATCCTTTGCTGATACAAGCTTATGAAAGGTGTAGTGAATTTACGACGAATCTCCCTAATATGTTGTTTTTACACGGCAATGTCGGTGTTGGACATTGTTCTAAAGATATTCTGCGTGGAAAAAAAGGTTTGGTTTGTCCAATTTGTTGTGAACCCTTTCAGCCAACAAATTTACTTTATCCGATAACTAAAAAAAATTATCGGAATGACGATTTTATTAGCAAAAATTGGGATGATGTAGAAAAACATATCAGCGAATCTTATATGCTTACCATTTTTGGATATAGTGCTCCGTCAAGCGATAAAGAAGCGGTGTCATTACTAAAAAAGGCATGGGAAAAATCTGGTGCTAAAAAGTTTGGAGAACTTTCCATAATAGATAAAGATGAAGAAGTTAAAGGAAAGTGGGTCGATTTTATTGTTCCATTTCGATATCATTATCAGTATGTAGAAAATTTTTTTGATTCATATTTAGGAGAGCTCCCAAGGAGATCTTGCGAAGCTTTTTTTGCATGTTCTGAGAATCAGAGAGCGATGATACCAGATAAAGGTTTTAAAGAAGGAATGACGTGGAGAGATATTGAAACTACAATCAGAGAATTGCTCATAGAAGAAGATAATACACCTCAAGGGGAAAGTTATCCTTCGCACTATAATGTGACGAAGTAACGAGAGAGATGTTTCGGCTTAGTCTCAACATGACGGAACGCTGCCTATGTAAGATAACTCCACAAAATAATTCCCATTTCCGACGAATGTGCAAAAATTGCACCTTAGACGAATACCTATTTTTTTCTGATTTCGCGAGACGTTTCAGGAAACGCCTCTACAAATTTGCAGACAAAAATTTTGGAATTATCTTAAAATAAAAATCTAAAAATAATTTGAC
>DBYV01000007.1:0-319 GCA_002310995.1 bacterium UBP6_UBA1177
CCATAATTTACTCCGAAACCTTAAAAATTAGTTATTAAACACCTTCGACGAGATTGATTTTATCACCGTCTTTAAGTCTGATATAAGCCTTTTTCCAAGTAGATCTTCTGCCGATGTTGCGGCCGACTCTTTTAACTTTACCGGCCGTAATGACAGTGTTTACGCTGACAACCTTGACACCGAAAAGAGCTTCGACAGCTTCTTTGATCTCTTCTTTGTTAGCATCGAACTTTACTTCGAAAGCATATCCTTCTTTCGCGTCGCCGCTGGTAAGTGCGGAAGACTTTTCCGTAAGAAGCGGGCGTTTGATAATGTCAAA
>DBYV01000007.1:475-2010 GCA_002310995.1 bacterium UBP6_UBA1177
ATGCTGAAGTAGAAATTTTCCTCGTTGTCGCCTGCAATGATGACAGCTTCCGAGAAATTCCATGTCTTTTTAAGAAGGGCAACGGCGTCTTTCGTCTTAATCTTGTCAAAATCGAAGCTTTTGATTACGAAAAGATTGCCAGAACGAAGTCTGTCGGAAAGAACAGCAGCAACTGCCGCGGTTCTCTTTCTGAGCGGAACATTGTAGCCGTAGCTTCTCGGCTGCGGTCCGAAAGCGGGAGCACCGCCTCTGAGTGTGGAGGATCTCATTGTTCCTCTTCTTGCTCTGCCCGTTCCTTTCTGTTTCCATGGCTTCGAGTTTCCGCCGGAAATCGTAGCATAAGTTTTTGTAGCGTGGGTGCCCTGACGAACAGCCGCAAGCTGCATTTTTACAACTTCGGAAACAAGAACATTCTCTTTGCCGGTAGATTCTACGTTGAAAACTCTGTCACTGAGTTCAACTTCACCGATTTTTGCTTTTGTTTTATCAAATAAATCAACCTTAGGCATCTCCGCCTCCCTACTTCTTAATGTAAACAATGCTGCCGATAGAGCCGGGAACAGCCCCTTTGACAACGATTGTATTGTCAGCCGGAACAACTCTTACAACTTCGAGATTCTTCACGGTGACTTGTTCATTACCGTAACGACCAGGCATATGTTTGCCTTTCCAGATCTTTCCAGGATTTACGTTCTGACCGACAGAACCTGTTCTTCTGTGGAATTTTGATCCGTGAGTTGTTCTTCCGCCGCCGAAGCTCCATCTCTTGACGACACCGGAGAAACCTCTACCTTTTGTAAAACCGGTAACTCTTACTTTTTCGCCGGCTTTGAACATCGTTACATTAAGTTCCGAGCCAAGTTCGTAGTTGCCGAGTTCAGCATCTGTTACTCTGAATTCTTTAAGTTTTCCGAAAACACCGCAACCAGCCTTTTTAAAGTGACCAGCAGCAGGTCTTTTTACGTTTTTTTCCTTTCTTTCAAAACCGATCTGAATAGCGGTATAACCGTCTTTTTCAGTCTCTTTCTTTTGAATTACGAAGCACGGACCAGCTTCAATTACGGTTACAGGAACAACTACACCGTCTTCCTTGAAGATCTGAGTCATGCCTAATTTTCTTCCTATGAGTCCAGCAGCCATAGTTACCCTCTCTGCTTTATGACATAAAGTTTAACAAACACCCTTAATAAGTTTTAATCTCAATTTCTACACCGGCGGACAAATCTGTCTTCATAAGTTCGTCCATCGTCTGATTCGTAGGATTGAGTATGTCGAGGATCCTTCTGTGAATTCTCATCTCGAACTGCTCACGCGATTTTTTGTCTACGTGCGGAGAACGAAGAACACAGTATTTGTGGATCTTTGTCGGAAGCGGAATAGGACCAGCAATTCTCGCACCACTGCGGGATACGGTCTCTATGATCTCACCTACGGATTGATCAAGTATCTTATGATCAAATGCCTTTAATTTGATTCTGATCTTGTCACTCACTTCAACACCTCGTAAAAAAACTATTCAATTATTTTGGAAACGA
>DBYV01000007.1:2202-50630 GCA_002310995.1 bacterium UBP6_UBA1177
ATGAATTTGGTGTGAGGAGTGATGCTGCCAGGTTTCGCAAGAACCTGACCTCTTTCTACTTCGTCTTTCTTCGTTCCTCTCAGGAGGCAGCCTACGTTGTCGCCTGCTTCGCCCTGGTCAAGGAGCTTTCTGAACATCTCTACGCCTGTTACTGTGGTTTCCTGCGTCGGTTTAATACCTACTATCTGAACCTTGTCGCTGACTTTGATTACGCCGCGCTCGATTCTGCCAGTTACAACTGTTCCACGGCCGCTGATGCTGAATACGTCTTCGATCGGCATAAGGAACGGTTTATCGATATCTCTCTGAGGATCAGGAATATACTCGTCGATTGCTTTCATAAGCTCATGGATGCACTGGCAGTCAGGACCGTTCGGGTCATCCGAGTTAAGTGCATTAAGGGCGCTTCCTTTGATTATAGGAATCTCGTCACCAGGAAACTCGTATTTGCTCAGAAGCTCTCTGATTTCCATCTCAACGAGCTCGATAAGTTCGGGATCGTCAACCATATCTACTTTGTTAAGGAATACTACCATATAAGGAACGCCGACCTGACGGCTCAGAAGGATGTGCTCTCTTGTCTGGGGCATCGGACCGTCTGCTGCGCTTACTACGAGGATCGCACCGTCCATCTGTGCTGCACCGGTGATCATGTTCTTTACGTAGTCTGCGTGGCCCGGGCAGTCAACGTGTGCATAGTGACGTTTTTCTGTCTGATACTCAACGTGAGCTGTTGCAATCGTGATTCCTCTCGCCTTCTCTTCCGGTGCCTTGTCGATGTTGTCGTAGCTTACGAACTCTGCGCCGCCTACTGCTGCCAATGTCTTCGTGATCGCTGCCGTCAACGTCGTTTTGCCGTGGTCTACGTGACCTATCGTACCAATGTTTACATGAGGTTTGCTTCTTTCAAATTTAGCTTTTGCCATTTTTTCCTCCTTTGTTAGAAAGTTATACCAAATTTTTGTTTCTTAATATTGTCGGGAATTTCCTTGTAGTGGGAAAATTCCATCGTAAACGTTCCTCTTCCCTGCGTCTGCGATCTGAGACTTGTCATGTAACCGAACATCTCAGCCAAAGGAACTTCGACATTAATGATTCTGATTCCGCCGGCAGCGTCTTCAAAACCGATGATTTCCGATCTCTTTGACTGAAGGTTACCCATAACGTCACCCAGATACTGCTCAGGAACATTGATTTCGACTTTCATGACAGGTTCAAGAATCTTCGGACTCGATTTTTCCTCAGCATCTCTAAAACAGTTGAGAGCAGCGACTTTGAATGCCATTTCAGAAGAATCAACTTCGTGAAAGGAGCCGTCAACCAAAGCCACATGCACGTCAACCACCGGAAAACCGTATCTTCCTCCAAAAGCAGCAGTCTGAACGCCTTTTTCAATCGCGCCGACAAACAGCTTCGGAATGATCCCACCTTTTGTCTGATCTTCGAAAACAATGCCTGAACCAGCTTCCAAAGGCTCGAATTCCATAACGACATGAGCATACTGTCCCTTGCCGCCAGTCTGTTTTACAAGCCTGTGTTCCATTCTGACAGGTTTCGAGAAAGTTTCTCTGTAACTTACCATCGGGCTTCCGACATGGGCATCGACCTTGAATTCCCTGCGGAGTCTCTCGACAAGGACTTCGAGGTGAAGTTCGCCCATTCCGGAAATGATGGTCTGGCCGGTTTCAGCGTCGGCGTTGACTCTGAAACTCGGATCTTCCTTCGCAAGTTTTTCAAGAGAGAGGGCAAGTCTTTCCTCATCGGCTTTTGTCTTCGGTTCAATCGCGATACTGATAACAGGCTCCGGGAAAGTAATCTTCTCGAAAACAAACGCATCGTGCTTTTGGCAAAGCGTTGATCCTGTTGTCGCATATTTCAGACCGACAATCGCACCGATGTTTCCAGCCGTAATGACTTCGACATCCTCTCTTTTGTTTGCGTGCATCCGAAGCAGTCTGCCGACTCTCTCGACTTTGTCGGAAAGCGGGTTGTAATACTGCTGGCCGACAGCAAGTTCGCCGCAGTAAACCCTGACAAAGCTGAGTTCGCCGACATAAGGATCGGACATTATCTTGAAAATCAAAGCGCCAGGGAAAGAATCTGTCGGTTTGACAAATTTTTCCTTTTCGTCTTTGACGGAAGTGACTTTTATCGGAGGAACATCCATTGGAGAAGGCAGATAATCAACAACTGCGTCAAGCAGAAGCTGAACGCCTTTGTTTTTGAACGAACTGCCGCAGAGAACCGGGAAAATCGAGTTGCTGATGACAGCCTTGCGCAGAGCCGCGCGGATTTTCGCAGGTTCAATCGGAGCACCGTCAAGGAAAAGAGCCATAATCTCCTCGTCGTAGTCGGACAAAGCTTCGAAAAGTTTTTCGCGGCACTGGTCAACTACTTCTTTATATTCTTCGGGAATTGACTGCTCTTCTCTGAAAACGGCGCCGAGAACATCGCTGTCGTAATAACGCGTCGTCATGTTGATGATGTCAATGATTCCGCAGAAAGAATCCTCTTTTCCGACCGGAACCTGCACCGCAACAGCTTTTGCACCGAGTTTCTGTTCCATCATTTTAATAACATGGAAGAAATCGGCACCGATGCGGTCCATCTTGTTTACGAACGCGAGTCTCGGAACTTTGTACTTGTCCGCCTGCCTCCAAACGGTTTCGGACTGAGGCTCGACACCGCTTACCGCGCAGAAAACAGCAACCGCGCCGTCAAGGACTCTCAGCGAACGCTCGACTTCAATCGTAAAATCGACGTGTCCGGGAGTGTCAATGATGTTGATTCTTTTTTCGCGCCAGTAACATGTTGTTGCAGCGGAAGTGATCGTAATACCTCTTTCCTGCTCCTGATCCATCCAGTCCATGACTGCGGTTCCCTCGTGGACTTCGCCCATTTTGCGGGAAACGCCCGTGTAGAAAAGTATTCTCTCGGTAGTAGTCGTCTTACCGGCGTCGATGTGTGCCATGATGCCGATATTGCGGATATCTTCGAGAGCTATGTGCTTTTCAGCTGCGGACATGGACTGAACTGCCTCCGATTACCACTTGAAATGAGCGAAAGCCTTGTTAGCTTCTGCCATTTTGTGTGTGTCTTCTTTTCTCTTGAAAGAGTTTCCTCTTTTGTTGAAAGCGTCGTCGATCTCGCCTGCAAGTTTGGCTGCCATGCCTTTCTCGCTTCTTTTGCGGGAGAACATGATCATCCATTTCATGCCGATCGCCTGGCTGTTTTCAAGAGAAATCTCGGTCGGAACCTGATAGGTTGCACCGCCGATTCTTGTCGATTTAACCATAACCTGCGGTCTGATGTTGTCGAGAGCGGCTTTGAAAATGTCAACCGGATTCTCTTTTTTGTTCTGTGCAGCTGTTTCAATAGCGTCATAAACTATTGTTTCTGCTACACTTTTCTTACCGCGAAGCATGATTTTGTTGATGAATTTCTGAAGAAGGACATCTCCGTATTTCGGATCTGCCGGAACTTCTCTTTTTGAAACGCATTTTCTTCTTGGCATTACTCAACTCCTTTGATTACTTCGGTCTCTTAGCGCCGTATTTCGAACGGCTCTGTTTTCTGTTGTTGACACCCGACGTATCGTTCGTGCCTCTTACGATGTGGTAACGAACACCGGGGAGATCCTTGACCCTGCCGCCACGGACGAGAACAACGCTGTGTTCCTGAAGGTTGTGACCTTCGCCGGGGATGTAGCAGGTGACCTCAAAACCGCTTGTCAGACGGACTCTGGCAACCTTTCTGAGAGCTGAATTAGGCTTTTTCGGGGTTGTGGTGTAAACACGGACACAAACACCCTTTCTCTGAGGACATGAAACAAGTGCCGGACACTTGCTTTTGTTTTGCTGGTCTTTACGACCTTTTCTTATTAACTGATTAATGGTCGGCATTTTTAAACTACTCCTAATATCTACCATTACCAAAAAACCGCAGGCATTGTATGGACCGCTTCCCCGTTGTCAAAGATTTACCCGTTTTTTGACCTAACTAATTGATTTTAATATTATTTTCAAGGCTACCGATTTTTTTGTTTTTTTCGTTTTTTTCACTTTTCGGCAATTTTTACCTTTGAAAAAATTCAATAAAAAGAGAGATTTCCGAAATACTTTTACGGAAGTTTTTTTAACATCAGAATTGCATTTTCGACAGGATCACGGTAGTAATTTTTTCTGATCCCGTTTTCGACAAATCCATACTTCTTGTAATACTCGATGGCAGGAAAATTCGATTCTCTGACTTCAAGAAAAATATTTGCAACGCCGTTTTTTTCACACCATTCGAAAACTTCGGTCATAAGTTGCGACGCGATTCCATTTCTTCTCAAATTTTCCGAAACAGCGACTTCAATAATTTCGGCCTCGTCAAGAACGGAGGAAAGAACAAAAAATCCGGCAACTCTGCCGCTGCGGAAAAGAGCAAAAATCATGTGTTGCGACTTACTATTGATGATATCTTCTATATATAGAGAAGTCTCTCCGTGAAAAAGAGGATCTCCGATGGCGGAAATTTCCGTCCTGTATTCTGAAAGAGAAACCGGATCGAGCAGCATTTATTCCGAAACCTTCTTTTTTCTTCCCCTCTTTTTGGGCTCTTCAGTCACTTCTTCAGCCGGAGAATTTTTTCCGTCGTCAAAAAGAGAACCCTGCGCTTCTTCCGTCGGAGCAGCTTTCACCTTTTCCTTTTTCGGTTCTGGTTTTGTTTCCGGCTGCGGTTCGGGAACAACTTCAGGCTCTGCCGTTTTTTCAATTTTTATGTCAGCTGGTTCAACCACATCTTTGATTTTTACAACTTTGTAAGTCTTCTGCGGAACGAGCACTTTTTCCGGAATTATCGCACTGTCGCCGTTCGAAGCATTTTCGAACCACGATTCAAAATCGACAAGTCCGTCGCCCGAAACGACACTTCCGGTGTACTTTTCCTTGAAAGCCGCGATAGTCTCCTCGAGTTTTTCCTTTTCTTCGCCGAGCGGAACAAGCTCAGAAACTATTCTGACTTCGTAATTTCCCGGATAAACGCGCTCAACCTTGTCAATATCGACCGTTCCCAGATCATTTTTACCGACAAGCTCCGTTGTTCCGTCAAGATACATTACAAAATAGACCATCTCTTTCCTCCATCTTAAAGATTTTATGAAATTCTTTCCTTCTCTTTTGCTGAAAACTCCGCAGATCAAGTTGTATCTGCAGAAAGTCGAATACGCGCCGCACTCAGTTGACGCCTGTTTTTTCTTCGGGCAATAGAGTTGCGCCAGCTTTCTGCGTTTCGCAAGCGATTTGTTGAGTTCTATGATTTTCATATTGAGCGGACTTTCCCTGAGCTCTATCCACTCCGGAAAGAACGCCATAAAAAGCTGAGGCTTTACCGGACAGAATCCGCGCGGACAGGCAATACACTGTGAAAGATGAACTTTCGTTCCCTGCATAAGCCCAAAAAATTCCGGCTCTTCGCAGACCGTCCAGCTGTTGTTCAGAAAAACCGCCATGCCCAACTCAAAAAAACGACCGTAACGAGTTTATCTGTCATATTTTCAATTTCAAGAGATTTCTGCAAAACCTTTGACAAAAAAAACTCTCGTATTATTATTAGCGGCGTTTTTTTGTAGTGTATTTTTTAATGTTTTTCTTTTGAGGTGACTTTAATGAGTAAAAAATTTCTTATTTTGGCTCTTCTTGCACTCTTAATGCCGTTTGCGGCAGGTGCAAAAGAAATCGGACCGTCGGTTTCCGTCTACCGTGACCAGGATTTGAAATGGGAAGACGGTGCTTTCGGATACCATGTTATGTTCAAATCGCTTCTTGAAAACAAAGTACAAGATGCAAAATCTGAGAACCCTCAGGGTGATACCTGCAAGGCTTCAAGCACATACACCCTCGACATGACCCACATTCCGGCTGACGCAATTATCGAGGATGCTTATCTTATCTGGACGGCCGCTCAGCCTATCGCACAGCTGAATTCAACGACTGACAACGAAGTTTCCCTCTCGTTCACTTCCAGCGACGGCACAATCAGTCACTCAGACACGATAAAGGGAAAGAAGGCCTACAAACTTACCGACGGCGGCTCGGTTTCCTTTGAATTCGATGCTTTCAAGAATGTCGATGAAGAAGGAAACACCAGAGGCTGGTACACATACCGCGTCAAAGTTCTCGACTTCTTCAAAGCAATTCAGGAAAAGGGAAGAGCGTCGGCTGTTGAAGGTTCATCTTTCTATGATGGTTACTCGCTCCTCGGCAACTACACGCTTTCAGGCCTTGAATGTACTGAAGATGCCCTTTACCAAAAATCGACAGAGCTGGTTGCAGACTGGTCAATAGTGCTCATCTATTCGTCCATCGAGATCAGCCCGAAAAAAATCTATATATATGATGGTTTCAGCTCATACTGGCATCAGCTCAGCGAAATTAAAGTTACTGGTTTTGAATTCCCGATAGATCCTGAAATCAGACTTAGTCTTGCAACCCACGAAGGCGATCCGGGACTTTGGAATCTCGATCCGGAAAGCGGAATTCTTGTTCCTGAAGGCCTTCAGGTTCAGGGCGACAACCCGAACTGGCTGCTTCTTTATAACAAATGCAACCCCAAAGCATGGCAGACCAACGGATTGGTCAACCTCGAATACACAGAAATATTTAATTCTATTTCTTCAGTTTACGGCTGGGAGGACACTGAACCGACCTGCATCGGCGGCGAACCACCCGTTCTTAATAACGAAGAAATAGAATATGGTATAGAAGTTGATACTTTCATTATGGATACATTAGTAGGCTCGAGTGATGACTGGGCTTCTTACGCTGAACATTTCCACAAAGGCGGCAAACAGATAAACCTCAGAATCGGCGCAAACCAGGATTCCGTAATTACTAACTACATGATAGTTTCGGTTGATACCAAGGCTCCACAGTTCGATATCCCTGGTCAGCCTGAAAAAGTTGCCTGCACTCCGGCAAACGGTTCTTTCAATGCTAATTCGCTTGACGGAAACTGGTGTCAGGGCAGCATAGAGCACACTTTCGCTCTCAGAATCCAGAACTGGGGAACCGATTCAACAAACGCTGTCGTTGTTCAGGATTCAATTCCGGCAGGCATGGAATATGTTCCTGGTTCGACAGAATACGCAACAAGCTTCAAAGTTGAAAACGGCAAAAAAATAGCTACACGCTGGATTCCGATCCCTGATGCAGGCGGTTTCCCGCTTGAAAACGGATTCAAAGTAGCAGATTCACTTAATTTCTGCCCGGACGGCAGTGATTATCTTGCATGCCAGGACATGATCATGGTCCGTTTCAGAGCAAAAGTTAAAGGCGATACGCCGAAAAACCAGATTATCGAAAATACCGCAGTATACAAAAGTGCCGGCGTTGTCGATTACAGAACCAATCTCGGTATTCCTGTAAAACTCAGAATGGTTTCGACCGGCTGCGTAAATTCTCAGGATGCTGTTGACCTTTCGGACTGCGGCGGAGTAGGAGCTGCAGCATGTACGAAGAACGAAGACTGCGGCGAAGGATACGTCTGCGACAACGCAAGCGGCGCATGTGTCGAAGATCCTTCAATTGTCAAATGCCAGAACAGCAAAATTACGGCAAGCATGGGGAAAAACAGCCCGAACAGCCAGGTTATCTTCATAAGCAATCCGCAGACTGACCTTGTCATCGGCCAGCTTGAGCTTGCAGGAACCGGTGAAAACTGTTACCTGAACCTTGACTCGGTAAAACTTAGAATCAATGTAAAGGACAGCAACATCAACATTTCCAACCTTAAAATGTACAAAGACAACAACAGCAACGGAATCGTTGATGCAGAAGACACCCTTCTTGCAAAAGCCGACGCTCTCAATTCAGGATATGTATCTTTCTCAGCTAAAAATCCGGAAAACAGGTTATGGAACAACAAGAAAAACAATGTTCTCTTCACACTTGATGCAAAATACAAAGAAGGTGCTGCGATTCAAAACAGCGCAACATTTGCCGCATCAGTAGAAAAAGAAGGCGGAATTCTTCTGTCAGACGGCGGGACACCGACAATCGAAGGTCTCCCTGTAGATTTCAGCGAATTCCAGTTCGAACCAGCTGAAGGCTTCATCGTAACGAAAGGTCTGCATGATCCTGAAGTTCCTGCGAAATCAGAAATGAACAAATTCCGTGATGTCCTCCAGCTCAGAGTAACGGCAAAGGGAGCAGACGAAACAATCAAAAAAATGACAATCAAAGTTCCGAAGTCGAATATGGTTTCTTTTGGTAACGGAATCAACAGACTTGCCGTTTACGAAGATACCGACAACGATGGCAAAGGCGACACAGAACTTGCTTCAACGACTTCTTTTGATGGAAATCAGAAGCATCAGTTCACACTTTCTTTCGATGTTCCGAAGGATACAGACAAATATCTCACAATCAAAGCTGAACCCGCTCTTGGCGACGGCCAGATTTTCCAGATTTCCGTTTCAGCAATCACCGTAAACGAACTCAGCGTCCTTGGTCTTCCGGTTGATTCCAGAATTTATGAATACACATGCGATCCGAACCTTGAAGACTGCGGCGGCGATGACGGCGGATGTTCGATCGTTGCAACTGAAGACAACAGCAATGCAGCCCTTATCGCCCTTTTCGCTGCTCTTGCCCTTCTTCTTTCAGTACTCGCACTCAAAACAAAAAACAACTAACCCCCTAATATTTCCCTAAACTCCCTAGACTCCCTAGACTCCCTAGACTCCCTAAACTCCCTAAACTCCCTATTCCTTAATTTTCATTTGCAATTTTCCGCTTTCTGAGTATAAACACGCGTTTTTAAGTTTTTTGGAAAAAATGATGTTTTTAACCGTTAATATTTAAAATTTGGAGGAAAAAACAATGGCAGCAAAGAAATTCGTTTACTTTTTCGGGCCTCAGGGTTCTGAAGGAAACGCTTCGATGAAAAACACTCTCGGTGGTAAAGGTGCCAACCTCGCCGAAATGTGCAACATGCAGATTCCGGTTCCGGCCGGTTTCACAATTGCGACCGACATGTGCACGGTTTATTATAAAAACGAGAAAAACTATCCTCCGGAACTTGCAGAACAGGTAGACGAAAATCTTAAAAAAATAGAAGAAGTTATGGGCAAAAAATTCGGAGATCCCGAAAATCCTCTTCTTCTTTCGGTCCGCAGCGGTGCCCGTGCATCTATGCCAGGCATGATGGATACGATTCTCAACCTCGGTCTCAATGAAAACACCCTTAACGGCCTCATCAAAAAAGAGTCCGACACCCGTTTCGCATGGGACAGCCTCCGCCGTTTCATGCAGATGTACGGCAACGTCGTTATGGGAATCAAAGGCGAGCATTTCGAGCAGGCAATAAGCAGCCTCAAAGACAAATACGGCATCAAAAACGACCTTGAAATGACTGTCGAAAACCTCAAGGAACTTGTAGAAAGCTACAAAGTCATCGTCAAGGAACAGACTGGCAAAGAGTTCCCGACTGATCCGAAAGAGCAGCTCTGGGGCGCGATTGACGCCGTTTTCGGAAGCTGGATGAACGAGCGTGCAATTGTTTACCGCAAAATGAACGGTTTTTCCGACGACTGGGGAACCGCTGTAAACGTTCAGGCAATGGTTTTCGGAAATATGGGTGATGACTGTGCTACAGGCGTTGCTTTCACGAGAAACCCGGCAACCGGCGAACACATTTTCTTCGGTGAATACCTCATCAACGCTCAGGGAGAAGACGTTGTCGCAGGTATCAGAACTCCGCAGCAGGTCACACTTGAAGGCAGCAAGAAATGGGCTAAAGAACACAATATAAGCGAAGATGAAAGAGCTTCGAAATATCCGTCTCTTGAAGAATATATGCCGGAAGTTTACGAAAATCTCTGCAATATCTACAAAAAACTCGAGCTTCACTACCACGACATGCAGGATATCGAGTTCACGATAGAAAACAGAAAACTCTGGATGCTCCAGACAAGAAACGGCAAAAGAACAGCGGCTGCGGCTGTAAAAATCGCAGTTGATATGGTCAACGAAGGACTTATCGAAAAAGACGATGCGCTTCTTCGTGTCACTCCCGACCAGATTGACCAGCTTCTTCACCCGCAGTTCGTCAAAGAAAGCAAAAAGAGCGCGAAACTCATCACAAAAGGCCTTCCGGCAAGCCCTGGCGCAGGCACAGGCCAGATCGTTTTCAACGCCGATGACGCAGCTGCATGGAAAGCAAACGGCTTGGAAACAATCCTTGTAAGACTTGAGACAAGCCCCGAAGACATCACCGGCATGGTTGCAGCAAACGGCATTCTCACAGGACGCGGCGGAATGACATCCCACGCAGCCGTAGTAGCCAGAGGCATGGGTAAATGCTGTGTCAGCGGATGCGGCGGACTCAACATTGATGTTGAAGGAAAAACAATAAAAGCAGGAGATTTGGTTCTCAAAGAAGGCGACTGGCTTTCGATAGACGGCAGCACGGGCGAAGTTCTTCTCGGCAAAGTTGCAACAGAGACTCCGCAGTTCAACGAGGAATTCGAAAAACTCATGAACTGGGCTGACAACCGCCGCATGCTCAAAATCAGAACGAACGCCGACACGCCGAGAGACGCGGCTCAGGCACGCAAATTCGGCGCTATGGGTATCGGACTTTGCAGAACCGAGCACATGTTTTTCGAAGGCGACAGGATCAAAGCTGTCAGAGAAATGATCCTTGCCGATGACCTCGAAGGGAGAAAAGCTGCTCTCGCAAAACTCATCGGACACCAGAGAGACGATTTCTACGCAATTTTCAAAGAGATGCAGGGACTTCCAGTAACAGTCAGACTTCTTGACCCGCCGCTTCACGAGTTCCTTCCGAGCGAACCGCAGCAGATCAAGGAAATGGCTGAAATCATGGGTTGCTCCGAAGAAATAATCAACGACAAGATCAAAGCTCTTCACGAAATCAACCCGATGCTCGGTCTCAGAGGATGCAGACTCGGAATCACACGCCCAGAAATCACAGAAATGCAGACAAGGGCTATAATCGAGGCAGCTTGCGAACTCACCAAAGAAGGTGTCAAAGTATTCCCCGAAATCATGGTTCCGCTTGTAGGAAATGTCAATGAATTCAAATATCAGGAAAAGATCATCCGCGAAACCGCTGCAAAAGTCTTCGAAGAGAAAGGCATAAATGTCGAATTCCTTGTCGGAACAATGATCGAGGTTCCGAGAGGCGCACTTACCGCCGACGAAATCGCGGAACATGCTGAATTCTTCTCATTCGGAACAAACGACCTCACTCAGATGTGCCTCGGTTACAGCCGTGACGACGCAAACAAATTCATATATCAGTATATCGACAAAGGAATCCTTGAGAAGAACCCGTTCCGCTCAATCGACCAGACAGGCGTCGGCCAGCTTGTTGAAATCGCGGCAAAACGCGGCAAAAAAGCAAGACCTAACATCAAGCTCGGCGTATGCGGCGAACACGGCGGCGATCCGGCTTCGATAGACTTCTTCCACAGAGTAGGCCTCCAGTATGTCAGCTGCTCGCCTTACAGAGTTCCGATAGCTCGTCTCTCTGCGGCTCAGGCAGCCATCAACAACGATGTAGTCCGCCAAATCAAACAAACTGCCGAAGACGCTTACTCGAAAGCTGAAAGCACAGCAAAAGATGTTTACAGCAAAGCAGGAGAAAGCCTCAAAAACCTTAAGGAAACCGTCGAAAACAGCGAACTCAAAAAGACCGTAGAAGAAGGTGCTAAAAAACTTTTCGACGACATCAAAAAGAAAATTAAGAAAGACTAACCTCTCTTTTCGCCGCCGCTCCCTAAATTCCCTAAATTCCCTAGACTCCCTAAATTCCCTAATTCTGCGGCGGCAAAAACAGAATTTCCACTCAAGGCGCCCCTGAAGTAGGGGAGCTGGCTGTCGGAGACAGACTGAGGGGTCTATTTCCTCAAATTGCTGATTCTTTCTTCCAGGGTCGGATGTGTCGAGAAAATTTTGAAAAGGAAATTTGTTTTGGGTGAATAAATGAACATGTGCGCCGTTGAGGGCGAAATAGCGCTTCCGCGCTGCATTTCCACGATTTGATCTTCAGCACCTGAAATTCTGCAAAGAGCGTTGACAAGGTATTCACCGCTTCCCATAAGTTTTCTGCTGTAATCATCGGCCATGTATTCGCGCGAACGGCTTATCGCGGCCTGAACAAGCATAGCAGTTACCGGTGCCAGAATAACGACAAAAAGCCATCCGATTACTCCGCTGTTATTGCGGTCGTTTCCTCTCAAAAAGAATCCGCCGCCCCACCTCGCGATTGTTGCAAGCCACATAATTGCGGATGCCATCGCCGCGACTATCGTCTGGATAAGGATATCGTAATGTTTGACGTGTCCGAGTTCATGTGCGATTACAGCAGCGACTTCATCGTGAGAAAGAGTGTTAAGCAGACCCTGAGTCACCGCAACGACTGCGTGTTTCGGGTTTCTGCCTGTCGCAAAAGCATTCGGTTCCGCAATTGGAATGATGTAAAGCTTTGGAACAACCGGAAGCTCCGCTGTATTTGCCAGTTTGGTAAGAGCATCAAAAAGCCAGCCGTGTTCAGAAGGATCAGCAGGCTGTGCACCATATGAGGCAAGAACGATTTTGTCGCTGAAAAAATAGCTGAAAAAATTAAAAACAAGCGAAATCGCGAAACAAATGAACGCACCGTCAGTTCCACCTACAACCGAACCGACAAAAACGAGAAAAACCGACATCAGGACAATCAAAAGTCCGCTTTTAATGATGTTGAGCATAAAAACCTCCTAAAAAACCCCTCTGCCGCTCTGCGACAAGCTCAGCAACCGGCAGTTCCGAACCCCTCAGTCAACCTGCGGTTGCCAGTTCCCTAAATTCCTTAGACACCCTAGATTCCCTAGACTCCCTAAACTCCCTTTTATATTTCCCGAAAAATAAAAAACAACCCGAAGCCGCTAAATAATTGCCTTTTTTCGCGTCTAATATTAAAAATTCACGTTTTTTGTGAGGCTGGAATGGATATCAAAAGCAAATTTAAGGAAAATTTTGAAAAAATAATCAAAGAAACCGGATTTTCCGGCAAAAATTTTTCGATTCTCGTCGCCTGCTCCGGCGGTGCGGATTCTCTCGCCCTGCTCTATCTTCTTGACGAAATAAAAAAAGATTTCGGTTTTACACTGGCGGCGGCTTACGTCAATCACAGGCTCAGACCAGAAGCCGCAGACGAAGCAATATTTGTTGACAAAATTTGTCAACAGCTTGAAATCACTTGCTTTTCTCTTGAATTTGAAACCAATTTCTGGGATCCTGACAAAAAAAATATCGAGGAAAGAGCAAGACTCAAACGCTATGAACTTCTTTTCGATTTAGTAAAAGCCAATAAATTCAATATGTTGGCAACTGCCCACCACCTTGACGACCAGGTAGAGACCGTTCTGATGCGCATTTTTGATCGCGGCACCGGCTTAAAAGGCTTAAGCGGCATAAAATCAATAAATCCAAGCTGCGATTTTTTATCGAACATACAAAACGGCGATTTTTTCATAATCAGACCGATGCTGAATATTGCCAAAAAAGAGATTTCGGACTTCATGCAAGAGCGACAATTTTTGTCAGATGCCTCAAATTATTGCGAAAAATACCGCAGGAACTACTACCGGCACAAAATTCTGCCCGCTCTGGACGCACTTCTTCCGGAAATCCCATACAAAGAAAATATTGCCCGTCTTGCTGAAAATGCCGCCCGCGAAAGCGGGATCGTACGCGAACTTATGGACGATTTCTGGCGGAATCTCGCGGCAGAAAATGCCGAAAACACGATTTTTATTCCAAGAAATACAATAAAATCAAAAAGTTACGATTTCTGGCTTACAGCCTTTTCATATCTTTTTTCGTCAACGGTTTTTGTCACTTCAGGCGTTCACCGTTCTCCTTCGACAAAAACTCTGCACGATATCGTTGATTTCATAATCAAGACCGATCCTGCAACAGCGAACTACAACCCGTTCGTGCTGGAACGCACGAAAGACGGAGTGAAAATAAGATAAGGAGCTTAAGGAATTTAGTGAGTTTAGGGTGTTTAGGGATAAAATTTCCTTAGACACCCTAGATTCCTTAGATTCCCTAAATTCCCTAAATTCCCTAATTCTGCTGCGGCTGATTCGAGAGCAAAAAAAAACCCCGCCGAAGCGGGGTTTGAAAAATCAAGCTAAGATTGAACTTATTGCTTCTTCAAATTGAAGCTGTGATCCATGCAAGCTTTTACAAAATCACTAGGAACTGTATTGGTGTCCCAAGCTTGTGCAAAAGCAAGGTTATCGTTGTCGCTCGGAGCTGCGGTGCATTCGCTTGCTGCTGCTGCATTGTTTGTCGTGAAAGCATAGAATGTTCCGCATGCCCATTTTGTATCGGCACCAATTGTAATACCCGTTCCAGTGCAATCACCAATCGAAGCTGCACCTTTGTTGGAACTTGTTTTGAAGCCGATTGACTTGATGCTTTTAGCCCAATTGTTCGGTGATTTTCCGCCAAGCTGCGGATCTTCCTTCCAAAGGATCTGCATCTTTACAACTTCTTTAAGGTTGGTAGCAACTTCAGAAGTTCTCGATTTTTTGGTGTAGTCGCTGTACATAGGAATAGCAACTGCTGCAAGAATACCGATGATTGCGATAACAATCATGAGCTCGATAAGTGTAAAACCTTTTTTCATCTTTCTCTCCATTTGATGAAATTAATAAAATAACGTCGTCTGACTATCAAACAACAATTTACGCAGAATGTAGAGCAAAAAGCGTGCCAAAACTATTCTCCTGAACCGTGCTTATAAACAAAATCACTGTTCATGCATGCGGCCATATAATCTTGGTGAAGAACAGTTTTATTGGAACCCAAAGCCCATGCAAAATTGCCGATGCCGTTTGCGGTGCATGACATTGTTGCGGGATTGTCTGTAGAAAAAGCGTAATAATTACCGCATGCATATATGTTTACGCTGTCATTGACAGTATTTGTCACACCTAAACAGGCTTCCGGGGTTTTGGCAAAAGTACCTTTGCTGGTTTTGACGCCAATTGATGCAAGACCTGTCGCAAATTTACCGCCACTGCCGGGATACTCTTTGTAAATAAACTGAAATTTAACAATGTCTTTAAGTATTACAGGTATTTCAGTTGCTTTTGATTTCGCATTGTAATCAGAATACATCGGGATTGCAATTGCTGCCAGAATACCTATTAAACTTATGACGATCATAAGTTCTATCAGTGTAAAACCTTTCAATTTCATAACATAACACCATAAAAAAACACAAAAATCCGACTAGATATGCAAATTTTGTGCCAAATGTGGTGGGAGTTTGAGGGAGCAGGGAATCTAAGGAATCTAGGGAATTTAAGGAATCTAGGGAATCTAGGGAATTTAAGGAATCTAGGGAATCTAGGGAATCTAGGGAATTTAGGGAGTTTAGGGAGGATTGGAATTTATTCGGAATCGGGCTCAGGCTGAATTAGTTCGATAATCTGCTGATCGCAGAATATTGCGTTTATTTCCCTGCCGTTTGCAAGTTTGAAACGGCCGCGTCCGTGCCATTTGCCGTTTTTCCATTCACCGGAATATTCGGCTTTGTCACTATATTTAAATGTTCCCGTGCCTGAAATGGAGCCTTCGCGGAATTCGCCGTAGTATGAACTTCCATCCGGGAAAATCAGGGAACCGTAACCGTCCATTTTGTCGTTTTCCCAAGTTCCGTTGTACTTTATACCGCTTGCATAGATATAAATTCCGTGTCCGTGCTTTTTCCCTTCCTTCCAGTAGCCGTCGTAAGAATCGCCGTTTTCGAGAACCAGTTTTCCTTTTCCTTCGCGCAGACCGTCAAAGGTTTCGCCGTAATATCCCGGCTTTGGTTTCGGCTTCGGCTCTGGTGCTGATGGTAGAGACATTTCAGGAAACGTCTGTACAGGTTTAGATTCCGGTTTCGGCGGTTCAGGTTTTGTTTCCGGTGCGTTTGGTAGAGACGTGTCATGAAACGTCTCTACAGATTCAGGTTTTTCCTTTTCTTTCTCCTTTTTCTTCTCTTTTTTTCGGTATTTCTGCGGAAGCTCTATCAAGTTTTCCTTCGGTTTTTTATAATCGGTTCTGTAACCGTTGATCCGCTCGTCCGTTTCGGGCAGAGGCGCAATCTCGCGACCTTCAATCAAGGCTTCGTCAGTTTCAATATCATCCGAAGCAAACAAAAAAGAAAAAGATAAAAGGAACAAAAGTATGATTTTCATTAAGATTTTGGAAAATGGGGAAAGTTACTTTTTCTGAGCTTCAATCTCTTTCGAAAGTTCGTCAAAAGCTTTATCTGCTCTTTCGGTGACAGCTTTTCTTACGCTTTCGCTGAGCTGGCTCATGCTGTTTACGCTGTTTTTGAATTTTTCAATATCAGCACACATAAGAACATAAAGTGTTCCTGCATCGGAGATCCAGCTTTCCTTCTGTTCTGTGCCGGAAAGAGTCGTATCGGTAATCTGTTTTGCGACATCAACAATGTGCTGTTCATCGTTTGCAGCAGTTCCGAATTCTTCGCCGCCAGTCGTTGTTGACTGGTAGTCTTTAAGCATCGACTGAACTTTAAGTTCAAGCATTCTTGCTATTTCGGTTCTGCCTCTGCCCATTGCAGTCGTACGCATCACAGAAACATTTCTTGAGCCGGCAGCACTTCCTACGCCGCATATTTCTTTCGCTGTGCTCGAACTGCCAAGAACCCATTTCGGAGCACCGTCTAATTCATTTCTTACAACGTCACCTGTTTTTTTATCGGTACTTCCGCATGCAGCCAAAACCATGAGAAAAATAAAAGAAACGATAGAAACCAGCGATTTTTTCATAACTAACCTCCTCGATATTAAACAAAAACGGCAATATTTTATTCAAAGTAGCAGAACAGTCAAGTTTTGCTCTTTTATTTCAGATATTTGTTGAAAAAAAACACCGTTTGCTTTAAAGTGCAGCGCTTTTGATTTTTTGGAGGTGCTCTTGTCTGAAATTCAGGATGAATCTTTGGTTGCACTTTACGGCGAAGCTATAGATTTTGCTGAAAGAATGCAGATTCCTCTATCATCTTTGCACTTCCTTCTTGCCTACTTTTCGGTTCCATGCGAGGCAGCTGCGATAATCGAAAATCTTCAGATTTCATACCAGACTGTCGCAAAAACCTACAATTCCATGATGAAAGACGCAAAACTTTCAGGAATAAAGATAGAAGAAAAAAAGGGGGCTATAAAACTTCTGGAAAAAAGTGCCGCTTCATACTGCCCCAACCCTGGTCAGCCTGTAAATCCGACACATTTTCTTGCTGCTTTGACAAGCATCCGCGAAACTATCGCATACCGGATTCTTGAAACAATGGGAGTTGTCACCGAGCTTCGAACTTCCGCGATGTCGCACATTGACGCGCCGACAAAAAAAGCTGTAAACCGCGCAAATGAAATGCAGCAGGAAGCAACAAAAGTTTACCCCTCCTTCGATACCGAAACCAGAAGCGAACCTAACCGTTCAAGCGATACGGGCTCACTTCCGCTTTTCGGCAGAAACCTTACCCAGGAAGCACTTGACGGAAAAATCGACCCTGTTTTCGGCAGAAGCCGCGAAATCGAAACCATAATAGACATTTTAGGCAGAAAAAACAGCAACAACCCGATGATTATCGGTCCTGCCGGTAGCGGAAAAACGGCAATCGTCGAGGCTGTAGCGCTCAGACAGAAAAACGGTCTGCTCCCCGGCGTTGAAATATGGGAACTCAGACTTTCTTCTCTTATCGGCGGAACGGAATACCGCGGCTCTTTAGAAAAAAGAATCACGGAACTACTTGATTTCGTTGATAAAAACAAGGATGGAATCGTAATTTTCATTGACGAAATACACCTTCTCTTCTCTTCAGGCAACGACACTGTGGCGAATATGCTGAAACCTGCACTTTCCCGCGGCAACTTCCCTCTCATCGGAGCGACAACGACCGATGAATTCAACAAATTCATTGCAAAAGATCCTGCAATGGAGCGGCGTTTTTCAATTGTCAAAGTTGAAGAACCGAAAAACGAAGAACTTCTTGCAATCGTTTCGAATGCGGCAAAAACTCTTGAAAAATATCACGGCGTAACCTTCGGGAACGAAACTTTTATAAAGGCGGCAATAACGCTGAGCGACCGCTATATTTCAGGAAAAAGTCAGCCCGACAAAGTCCTTTCGCTGCTTGACACTTTGGGCAGCATCCTGAAACGCGAAAGAAGAACAGAAGCAGACACCGACGATTTAATCTTTTTAGTATCGAATCAGACGGGAATTCCGCCGGAAAATCTTCTTATTGACACGGCAAAAATCGTAAACACCCTGCCTGAAGTTCTGGACCGCTCGATAGTAGGACAGAAAAGTGCAAAAGAGCGTATTTCAAGGATTTTCGCAAGAAAATTCAGCAACAAACCTGTCGGCAAGCCGCTCGCATCAATGATTTTTGCAGGTCCGACCGGCACAGGAAAGACCGAAACGGCAAAAAAACTCGCCACATTCCTCTTCGGAAGCACGGACAGAATGGTTGTTTTCGACATGAGCGAATTTCAGGAATCACATTCCGTCTCGAAACTTATCGGCGCTCCTCCAGGATATTCGGGCTACGACGCAGGCGGCAAACTTACCGAGGCTTTCAGGCGCGAACCGTACCAGCTTCTGCTGCTTGACGAGATTGAAAAAGCCGATCCGAAAGTTCTTACAGTCTTCCTGCAGATTCTCGAGGAAGGCAGAGTAACCGACACACGCGGATTCACAGCCGATATGAGCGAATCAATAGTGATAATGACAACAAACCTGGGCGCGGAACTTTTTTCTGCCGGAAGAGTAGGTTTCGGCGAAGCTGACAATGGGGCCCGCGCTGCGGAAATAGTCAACAAAATTGAAGGTTTTCTTTCTCCGGAACTTGTAAACCGCGTTGACGACATAGTGCTGTTTAAACCTTTTTCGCAGGAAGATTTCATAAAACTTGCCGGAGTAGCTCTCAATGAAACTCTGAAAAGAGTCAACAGCATGGAAAACTGCTCACTTTCTATCGAAGATCCCAGATCAGCCCAGAATCTCATTGTTTCCAAGATGACGGCGCGGGACAAACTTATGGGAGCAAGAGCCGTAAAAAGAATTGTCGGCAAATTTTTTGAAGGAGCTTTTCTTGAGGAATACTACAAAAATTCAGGTAAACAAACTGATTTTCTATGCTGTATCCACAACGACGAGCTCGTTTTTATAAAGAAAGATTAGTCTTTGTTTTTCAGAAGATTTTCAAAGTAAGCTATCATATCTTTTGCCCGAAGTTTTTGCTTTCTGACAATGTTGAGTTCCGCTTCATCCTGCGGTGTAAAAACTGTTTTTGATGAAAGTTCGCCGGAGCGTTCGTTCAATTTCGAGTGTTCTTCCTTAAGCTGTTTCAACTTTTCAAGAATCTCTTCCCGTGAAAAATTATCCTGGCCCATTTTTGCCTCCTGAAGCTCAACTTCAACATAAAAATTGCCGTTACTATTTAGATTTGCAGGCATTATCACATGATTGACGATGTACGGCTCAGCAGTTATATCGACTTTTTTAGTATCAAAAAGGGCATCAAATCTGCCGGAATCGAAAGAAAAACCTGTGAAACGCACCTCGCTGACTGCAAAAATCTTCTCCAGCTCGGGAATGATTTCACTTCCGCACTCTATCGGAGCAACGATATCTGCTTTTTTGCTCTGAAAACCTTCAAAAAAAGCGCCGATTGTATCGTAAGGCGGCTTTATGAAAATGTCACCGCGCAGAATTTTATTGTTTTTGTCGAGGACCGCCGCGAAATACTCGCCTTTGTTAAAGGGGATCAGAACTATTCTGACATCGTTTGCACAAGGCTCGAAAAGAGCCGAAATGAACGAAAACGAACTGACAGTTTCGACAGTTTTTATTCCGATTGAATAAATATATGCGAGAAAAAACGCCGTTCCTGTCTTTATTCCCGTAAAAGCTCCGGGCCCGTTACCGATGATAACCCGCGGAAGCTCCGTAAAATCAAGGTTTCCGACAGTTTTTTCAAATTCTTCCGGAAGGAAACGGCTTAACTTCGATTTCTCAAAATTTTCAGCCATAAAAACAGTTTTACTGCCACACTCGCCACCGAAAAAAATATTTGAAGAAGAAGCGTCAAAGACAAGAATATTTTTGAAAATTTCAGCCAAATCACACCTTTAAATATCAAAAAAACGCCTAATTATGCCGTAGGAGCTGCTTAAATCAAGAAAAATTTCCGGTTGCTGAGCTTGTCGCAACAGTCGCACCAATTTACAAAAAAAATCTTTCTGCTAAAATACTGCGGTTTTTTTAAAGACTTTTTGCGGAGAAAAAGATGAAAATCAACAGAACAATTTTCAGACAGTATGATGTCAGAGGCTATGTAAATGTCGATTTAACTGACGATTTTGCCTACAATCTGGCGCGGGGATGTGCAAGTTTCTACAAAAAGAAACTTCCTTCTTTCAAAACAGTTTCGATCGGTCATGACGCAAGACTGAGTTCCCCTTCTTTTGCTCAGGCTATGATAAAAGGCTTCAACGACAGCGGAATCGACACGATTTTTTTGGGAATGATTCCGACAGGTCTCTGTTATTTCTCGATGTTCAATATAGATGTTCAGGGCGCGGTCATGATCACGGGAAGCCACAATCCGCCTGAATACAACGGTTTCAAGGTCAATCTCATCGATCTGCCGGTTTACGGCGACGGAATCCAGGAAATCGCCGACATTATGGAGGCTGATGATTTCCTCAACCCGGAGAAAAAGGGAACGAACAGCACTTACAACATAATTCCCGACTTCGAAAAGTTCATTTTCAAGACGATACACATCGAACATCCCGAAAAAATCAAGCTCGTTGTCGATGCAGGCAACGGTGTCGGCGGCTTTGTCGCTGTTCCGATCATGCGCAAAATGGGGCTCAATGTCATCAGCATTTTCGAAGAACCGGACGGCAGATTCCCGAATCATCACCCCGATCCGACAGTCGAGGCTTACATCCAGAAAATGATAGCGGCTGTCAAAGAGAACAAAGCCGATCTCGGCATCGGTTTTGACGGCGACGCTGACAGAATAGGAATCGTCGACAGAAACGGAAAGATCATCTGGGGCGACAAGATCCTTAATATTTTCGCAAGAAGCGTCCTCGAAGAAGTTCCGGGCGCGGCAATCGTAGGCGACGTAAAGTGCAGCAAGACTCTTTACGACGACATCGCGGCTCACGGCGGCAAACCTGTAATGTGGAAGGCCGGACATTCGCTGATAAAAGCAAAGATGAAAGAGATCGGAGCTGCTTTCGGCGGCGAAATGAGCGGCCACGTTTTCTTCAAACAGCGCTTCTTCGGCTACGACTGCGCGATCTATTCCGCATTCAGAATGCTTGAGATAATCGGAAAGCACGGAGCCGATTTCGACAAACTTCTTGAAGGAATTCCCGAAACTTTCTCGACACCCGAACTCAGGATCGAAGTCGACGAGACAAAGAAGTTCCAAATTGTTGAAAACGTTGTGAAATTCTTCAAAGACGGCGGTTATGAAGTCAACGACATCGACGGTGTCAGAGTCACTTTCAAAGACGGCTGGGGACTTATGAGACCGAGCAACACCCAGAACGTCATCGTAATGAGAGTCGAAGCCGAAACGCCTGAAAGAATGGCTGAAATCAAAAAACTTCTCGAAGACAAACTCAACGAATTCAACAAATAAGTTCATTCTTCAAACCATACATTTTAGCATAAATTCTAAATATTCAATCAAACACAAAAACGATTTCTTTAACATATTTTCAACTTTTTATTTTTAGTATTTTCAAGTATTTGAAGAAATTTTTCTAATTTATGTTAAAATTTTGTTGACAAATTAGAAATTATGATTAAAAAATAAATCGTCTTTTTATTGTTTTTTTGAAGGAGTAATTTCATGAAAAGGAATCTTTCGAAGATTTTTATTGTTTTCACAATGTTGTTTTCTTTCACATGTATTTTTGCCGCCGAGATTCACTGCAATCCCGACACCAAGACCTGCCACAAATCGGACTGCCGCTACTACAACTGCAAAGGCTGCACAAAAGTTTTCGCTTCGGAAGAAGAAGCTCTTGAAAACGGCTACAAATTCTGCAAAGTCTGCGCAAAAGAAAAAAAGGAATCTCCTAAAAAAAGTAAAAAGTAGAGTCGCTCATCTTGCCAACCAAAACTGGGCCGGATTTTCCGGCCTTTTTTATTTGTGTCTGATTAAAGAATTCCCTTAAAATATTCGATAGTTCTTCTCAAACCTTCGTCGAGCGGGATCTCAGGTTTCCAGCCTAGAAGAGTTTTGGCAAGGGTTATATCGGGGCGGCGTACACGCGGATCGTCGCCGGGGAGCGGCATAAAGACAAGTTTTGACTTGCTTCCGGTCTGAGCAAGGACTTTGTCCGCAAGTTCAAGCATTGTGAATTCGCCTGGATTTCCGAGGTTTACAGGGCCGATGACGGAATCATCCGAATCCATGAGTGCAAGCATTCCGCGGATAAGGTCATCGACATAGCAGAAACTGCGAGTTTGCTTTCCGTCGCCGTAAACCGTAATGTCTCGGTTCTGAAGAGCCTGAATTATGAAGTTGCTTACGACACGGCCGTCGTCAACATTCATATTCGGACCGTAAGTATTAAATATTCTTGCCACTTTTATGCGAATATTGTGTTTGCGGAAGTAGTCAAAAAATAGTGATTCGGCTCCGCGCTTTCCTTCGTCGTAGCAGCTTCTGACACCGTGCGGATTGACGTTTCCCCAGTAACTTTCAGGCTGCGGATGGACCAGAGCATCACCGTAAACTTCGCTGGTAGACGCCTGAAAAATTTTAGCGTTCCATCTGAGGGCAAGGTCTAGAGCGTTTATCGCGCCGAGAACCGTCGTTTTATAAGTCGCGATAGGGTCACGTTGGTAAAAAATCGGACTCGCGGGACAAGCTAAATTGAAAATTTCGTCAACATAAAAATTGTAAGGCTCAGTAACATCATGAATCAGAAGGTCAAATTCAGGATTTTTCTTAAGAGGTTCGATGTTCGTTAGTCTTCCGCTGATAAAGTTGTCGATGCAGACAACGTGGTTGCCTCGTTCAAGCAGGGCTTTGCAGAGATGAGAGCCGACAAATCCGGCACCTCCGGTAACCAAAACAGTTTTCTTTACCATGATTTTTCTCTAAACTAATCTTACCATTTTTGCAGTCGCTTCAGCGATCAGCTCACCTTCGAGAGTGATTTTTCCGGTTGTGCAGAGAACACGGCCTCTTTCCGATTCGACGCAGCCTTCAACTTTTACCGTTTTATTTGAGGGCATCGGTTTTCTGAAGCGGACACTGATTTCGCCGGTGACACCTTTCTCGTCGTGGGTGAAAGCCGAATATGCCATAATTTCGTCAAGCAGAGTTGAGATTATTCCGCCGTGGATTATCCCTTCCCATCCGCAGAATTTATCGGGAACTTTTATTTCTGCCCACGCCGCTTTTTTTTCGTTATCGCGGTGTATGTCAAGATGAAGACCATCGGGATTATTCTTGCCGCAAACAAAACATTTTTCGCTGAAACTTACTTCCATTTCCATTTCTCCAACAAAAAAACACCATATTTTAGGGAAAAAAGCGCTTTCGGCAAAAAAATCTTAATCTCATTACAATATATTTTGACATCGGCCGTTTTTCGATGATATGTTTTTAAGGTTTTTTATATTTGGAGGAAAAAAATGAGAGTTGAGCAGATTTCGGTGCTTTTAAGAAACGAGCCCGGTGTTTTGAAGAAAATCCTTGAATCGATAAGCGAAGGCAATATCAATATTCTCGGTTTGACAATCAACGAGACAGCCTCTTTAGGCGAGCTCAGGCTTGTTGTAAGCGATACGAAGAAAACCAGCGAGATCCTGAAAAAAATGGATCTTTCCCACAATGTCGTAAAAATCATCGTCGTAGACCTCAAGGACAAACCCGGCGAACTGCTTGAAATCGCGCGCCTTCTCAGCGAGAACGACGTCAATATTGACTACATATACACTCTGGCTTCCGGAAAAAATTCGGCTCTGATCGCAATAAAAACATGGGATATGGCTGCGACAGAAGAAATTCTCCTCGCTAACAAAATAAAAATCGTAACCCTTGAAGACCTCGGTAAATAGGAGGGTTTTATGCCTAAAATTTTTGTCTTTTTAATGGTTTTCGTTTTCTGCTTCACGCTTTGGCCTCAGGAAGCACCTGAAGAAGAAGCCAAAACTGACAAAGCTACCGAAGAAACTGTTGCAATAGAAAACGGGCAAAAAGAAGAGTCTGCTGAACCGGCAACAGAAACAGAGCAGACGGAAAAACCTTCCGAAACTCAGGCAGAGGAAACAGAGCAGACGGAAGAACCTGCTGAAAATGCCGAAGAAAGCAAGGAGACTCCTTCCGAGAACACTGAAACTCCCGAAAAAGAAGATGAACTTCAGGACGGGCAGGAATTTATTGCTGAAGAAGAACCTGTCACCGATGCTCCTCTCGTAAAAATCCAACAGGGAAAACCTGTAAAATATTTCGAACTTTACGGTTACTTCAATGTTGCCAACACCTTCTCATACAACATGAAACTCAGCGGCAACAACCCGTACATGACTTCCAGAAATACAATAAACAAAGTAGTAACAGACGAAACCACCGGTGAAAAAGTGACACGTTCGACAAACGAGCACGTTCTGAACTGGGCTTGGCTCAAACTACACCTTGAACCCGTGATAAACATTGCCGAAACAATGGAAATTCACACGAAACTTTCGATTTTCGGCAACACCGCAATGGGTGCAGACAACTATGAATTTGACAAAAAAGAGAACGGGCTTCTGCGTGATGCTCAGCTTTCCACCTCGGCAAACATAGTTTTTGAAGGCCTCTGGGGCGTTTTCGACACTCCGATCGGCCAGCTCAAAGTCGGAAGAATGCCTTTCAACTGGGGTCTCGGAATCCTTTACAGCGACGGCAACAAATTCAATTCTCTTTCGAGCGGCAACTATCTCGACAGAATCCAGCTCACGATACCTATCATGGGATTCAAGCTTATCCCCGCTTTCGACCTTGCTTCGACAGGACTTTTGGACAAATATCACGACTACTTTATTGACGCTTCGCAGAAAGACGACGGCTTCAATGTCAGCCTTATGTTCACAATGCAGGAAGATGATCCGGCCGTTCTCGAAAACAAAATTCTCAATGAAAAAACGGTTGTTGAAGTCGGTGCAATGGTCATGTTCTCATGGAAAAACACCGTTTCGGGCGAATGGACTAAATCAGAGGAAAACGACGGATATGTAGAACCGACAGATGACCACTTCGTTGATCCGGACACAGTCTATGCCTACACCGGACAAGGTGCAAAACTTTGGAAATTGGATGCATGGCTGAATCTTTACTACAAGATTTTTGCATTAAAAACCGAGCTTGCCTTCCTCACAGGAACAATCGGAAAAGTCCGCTTGGATGACGGCAGGGAAAAATCTGTAAAAACACAGATGGTCGGCTGGGCAGTTGATTTGGGCTTCCGCGTAATTCCGAAAAAATTCCATATCGGCCTCCTTACAGGTATCGCTTCTCCGGACGATGCCGAAAAAGTTCAGGGCGACTCGTGGAGCGTTCCTGGGAATTCTATCAACAACTCTTCGACAAGAAGCGACAGAACTGTTGAAAACTTCCGCTTCAACAAGGATTATAATTTCAATTCGGCTTTGTGGAATCAGTTCCTCGGCAGATTTACAGCAGGTTACTACGCAAGTTTAACCGGCACCTACTTCTTCCTTGACGACCTCAAAGGATATCTCGGCCTCACCTACACGATGGCACTTAAAGAAAAGAATTCTCTGGGCGGCAAAGGCCTTCCGAATGCGCTTGAGCCTTTTATAGGCATAGATTATGCAAACAAAAGCGGAATGCGTACAGGCTTGAGATACCAGTTCGGCGTTCCATTCTCCGGCCTTGACACAGACGAGCACGATGCTTCGTTCTTCCACTATCTGAATGTTTATCTCGGCGTAGTTTTCTAAGATTTTTTAAATTTTCAGAAATTTTATCTGACACAGTAAACGTTGTAAGCCATAATCATTTTAGCTTCGGAAATTCTGGCGTTGTTGAAGCTGATTACCCAATAATGGTCTGTGTCGGTTCTCTGTGATGATGACCAGAACCAGCCTTTGCCTTTGAGTTTCATGCGTCCTTTTCTGCAACCGCGGCATGTCTCTTTGTTGTAATCATTTATGGTGAGTTTGTTGTTTGTTTCGCTGATTCCGCAAGTGCCGCCTGTTGCGCTTTCAGGGCAATTTTCAACAAGTGTGCGCAGTTCGTCGATTGTCGGAAGCCGCCAATCGGTGTAGCCATCTTCCTTGATGTTTTTGCAATACCATTCGGCTTCTTTCCAGATAATTTTTGTAGCCGGATTCTTAGACCACTGCAAAGCTCTTTTTTCTGCCGGTTTCTGTGCTGGAGCAGCATTTTCTGCAAAAACGAAAAGAAAGCTGAAAACGACTGCAAGCAACAGCAATGTGATTTTTTTCATTTTTTCCTCCGAAAGTTAATTAAAACCAAAAACGGCCGTGTTATATAAATTAGTAGATTTTGTGTCAAGGAATTCAAACCGTGAAGCAAACCGGTCATAATCTGAAAAATTTCTACTTTTTTTAAAAAATTATCAGAAAAAACGGCCTAACATGTAACTAAACTGTTGTGTTTCAGTTCTTTTTGTATAAAATCTTTCGTTCTTTAGCGGGGTCGTCATGAAAAAAATCGTCAAATTTTTCACAGCTTTTGTGATTTTTCTTTTCATTTTTACTGCGTGCAGCGGCAAAGGAAATTCAGGGAAACAGGAAATTTCCGACGATGATTCTGAAAATCAGGTTTCGGACAGTGATGAAATTCCAGACAATGATCCGGAAAATCATACTCCTGAACGAGAGGAATATCCGGGTGACGGCACTGAAAAGTATATTACGTTCACAGCCCCGTATTCCACCGACAATAATGATGATGAAGAATACGAGTCTCCTGATGCTGAGGCTGCCGCTGATGCAGAGGAAAGCTGCGATTACTCAGGCAACGGTTACAAATATGCCGGACTTACCGGAAACAACGAGGCTCTGAATGCAATCGCCGAAGCAGACAAATATAAGTTGGACGGAAACACCCTCTGGCTGACAAACAAATACAAAGGTTTGATTTCAGTTGATGTGAGCGATCCGAACAATCTGAAAGTCCTTGATACTCTCAAATTTAAAGGAAATATCGGAGAAATGTATATTTTGAACGGAAAACTTTATCTTCTTGTCAGCAATACCAACGAAAGTCTCGATGAAAACGGACTTTTCAACGGCAGCACCGTAACCTCAAAAATATTTGCTGTAAATGCTGCAGATCCTTCAAACATTTCCGTTGTCGGCGAATTGGAAATGAATGGTGAAATAACTGATTCCGGACTGAAGGGAGAAATAATTTATATTGCTGCGACAGAATATGAGCTGAATCCTAATCCATGCGAGTCGTCATATAGTAGAAAGAATCAGATTTCCGTAGTGTCTGTGGATATTAAAGATCCTGAAAATTTAAGTATAATTGACAAAGATTACGTTTCAATCGAAAGCTGCTGTCCTTATATCTACATTTCAGAAAAATCTGTTTATGTTGCCTACAACAGCGCGAATTTGGTTGTAACGAGGTTTGATATCAGCGACATTTCGGGAAAAATCGCAAAAAAAGCCTCTTTCGACGTAGAAGGATATATCTTCGACATTTCAAAAATGTATGAACTGAATGGTGTTTTTTATGCTTTGTCCTGTTCCGACTATTCCGGCTCAGGTAACGCCATACTTGAAAGTTTCGATGTCAGCGGTCCAGAGGCCAAAAGACTCGGCAAATCGGTTCTTACGGCGGAAGATAAATTATATGACTCCAGCTTCTTGGGAGACAGACTTTATGCCGGAGACTCATCATCATACGACGTAGTTCCTTTCAGCATAATAGATATCTCGGATCCCGGGAATTTTGTGAAACTCGGGGAACTTGAATTATCTGGTGGAATGAAACCTGTCAAAGCCATAGGAAACTACATTTTTACAACAGCTCCGGGTTTTAACGGAATTTGTCTCTATGATGTTTCTGATCCTCAGAAACCTAAAGAAATAGATCGGTTGTCGGGAGGAGGACAGAAGAATTCGGAAACTTTAGATATTTTTGAAAGTGAAGGACTGATTGTCGACCCGAGGGGAACAAGTGTTTATTTTGTCGATTTTGATTTAAACAGAGGGTTTAGAATGCGCGGGTCTGTTGTATCGAGAACTCCGATAGAACGCGGTATAGTTGCCGGAAATATTGTTTTCGGCATGAGCGATACGGAAATTTTATCGGTTGATATAAATGACCGCGATAATCCGAAACTGCTTTCAGACAAGATTCTTGCCGAAGATATCAGTTTGATCTCGAAATGCCGCGAAAATATCTGCGGACAGACAGATCTCGGTCTCAGTGTGTATAACACGGAAACGGATTTGATTTGGAAAAGCAGCATTAGCGGCAATTCATCGGCATTTCTGAAAAACAACAACTATATTTACTTCAACCGTTCAGCTTACGGCGGGACTGAAAACATCAAATTTCAGGTGGTAAAAATCAACGAGGAGCCTCCTTTTGAAGATCTCGGAGAGACTTTTATCGATTTCTATTACGACTACTTTTTTATCAACTCTGTTTCGGAAAACAATGTCATTGCGACACGCATCATAGACCGCAGCAACACAAAGAATCAAAAAATCGCCTTTTTAAACATGAATGATCCGGGCAAAAAGGTAAAATCTGTCAAATTTGATTTTGAATACGAATTCCTGAGTCTTCTTTGGAAAGAATTTTTGACATCCGGCAGCAGATTCTGGACAAGCGGATGCAGACTCAAAAAGGCCGATCCGGAAAACGGAGACCAGTATTACTGCTATGTGCTGCCGTTCGATGCCAGCAATCCTTCGGAACCTAAAGCAGAAAAAAGGATCAACATTCCTGGCGAACTTGAGGCAGTCAGCGATGACGGCAGATACTTTTACACAAAAACTCCGGTCATTGACGAAAAATATGATTTTTACGTTCTCGAAATCGATTACGCTAACTCAGAGGCGAATGTAGTCAGAAAATACACTTTGGATTCTCATGGTGTTTATGTCAAAAACGACGTCATATTCTTGATCCATGTCAGATCTTACGGCGGCTGGACCGGCTGTGTTGATGATTCTTACAATTCTTACGACATCAAAGTTGTTTCTGCAGTTTCCGGCAAAGAACTATTCTCTGGAACTTTTGAACATGCAAAACTCTGGAATGTTGAGAACGGCGGAATCGCAGTTCTCCAGGGACGCGACAAACTTTACTACATTTCGAAAGACGGCAAATCAACGCAACTTACCTTCAGCACGGATGCGGTGTGGAAAAACACAATGCTGTTTATGAGTGACAGGCTCTACATTTCAGCGGGATATGAAGGAATCTATTCTTTTGATTTGAAATAATCTGAAAAAACTCGCTTGAAAAAGTGTATGTTTTTCTTGAAAACTCGCTTGAAAAAATGTATGTTCTACTTAAAAACTCGCTTGAAAAAGTGCGTTTTGAGAGCGGAGGTTTAGATGTTTCAACGAAAAATTATCAATGAATTCAAGGCATGGAAAGATTCGACTGGCAAAAAGAAAGCTCTCGTCGTAAAAGGGATGAGGCAGATCGGCAAAACTTTCAGCGTTCTGAATTTTGCAAAAGTTGAATTTAAGAATGTGATCTACATCAATTTCAAGGAAAATGACTCGGCTCGGCAGATTTTTGACGGAGACCTGAGTGTTGACCGCATAACCATGGATATTTCAGCACTTTTTCCGAAATCGCGCTTCGAAGCTGGAAAAACGGTGCTCATTTTTGATGAGATTCAGGAATGCGCCAATGCCAGAGCCAGCATAAAACCGTTTATGGAAGACGGACGCTACGATATCATCGCAACGGGTTCGCTTCTCGGGATCAAAGGCTACAACAACAAAAAAACCAAAGGAATTCCGACCGGTTTTGAGAGAATCGTCTATATGAAACCTATGGATTTCGAGGAATTTCTCTGGGCAAAAGGAGTCGGTGAAAACGTCGTATCCTATTTGAAAAAGTGTCTTGCAGACAAAATACCGGTAAGTACTGCGACCCACAATGCGATGCTGCGCTATTTCAAGGAATATCTTTGTGTCGGCGGGCTGCCCTACATTGTTGACCGTTTCGTTTTGACCGGCGACATGAATATTGTTTACAGTGAACAGCGCGATATTCTTGAGGAATACAAAGACGATTTCGGCAAACACCTTGATGAAAACGAAAACGAGAAAACAGATCTGCATCTTCTCGCGAGGATAAACCGCGTTTTTGATTCAATTCCGGCACAGCTTGCCAAAGAAAACAACAAATTTGTATATGCTTCTTTGGAAAAAGGAGCCAGAGCCGAAAAATATCAGGCTGCAATCCAGTGGCTTTACGACTGCGGAATCGTCAATATCTGCTACAATCTCTCAAATATTTCTGAGCCGCTCGAAGGCAACAAAATTGATTCCGTTTTCAAACTATATATGCAGGATTCCGGCTTGTTCACGGCAATGCTCGAAAAAGGTTCTGCTTTTAAAATTCTGAGCGGAGAACTCGGCATTTACAAAGGTGCAATCTTTGAAAATATTATTGCCGACTGCTTTTCAAAACAGAACCGTCCGCTCTATTACTTCCACAAAAATTCAGGACTTGAGATAGATTTTGTGACAAAAGTTGCAGGAAAAACTGCTTTAATCGAAGTGAAAGCGACTACCGGCAACACAAAATCAGCAGACACCGTGCTGAAAAATCCGCAATACGAAGTCGATATTTGCTACAAACTTTCGGAAAACAACATCGGAGTTTCCGGCAACAAAATCACATTGCCGTACTACATGGCATTTCTCTTGGAATAAACAAGACATAAAAATTCTCACTTTTTTAAAAAATTATCAGAAAAACCGGCACTTCATGCAACTAAACTATTGTGTTTAGGCTCTTTTTGTATAAAATCTTTCGTTCTTTAGCGGGGTCGTCATGGAAAAAATCATCAAATCTTTCGCAGTTTTTGCAATTTTTCTTTTCATTTTCACTGCGTGCAGCGGCGGTGGTTCAAAACAGGAATGTATTGCTGACACTGATAATGAAAATGAATCTGACAGTGATACTGACGGCGAAAAAAACAACTGTGAAAACGATAGTGACAGCGAAAACACCGATGAAGATACGGAAGAGGATGAATACAAGGGCGACGGCACGGAACAATTTGTAACGCTTGGTTATGCATACAGTCCCGATTCGACCTGCGAACGCGAAGAACCTGAAAGCGGCGAAGATGAATATGAAGAAAAGCCGGTTTATCCCGATATCTACAAAATTGACGGCGATATTCTCTGGCTGGCGAGCAAAGATAAAGGTCTGACTGCGGTTGATATCCACGATCCGAAAAATCTCAAGCTTCTCGGTTTTGTCCGATTTCCGGGAATCGTCAAGGAAATTTATTTTAAGGACGATGTCTCTTACGTTGTTGTTGTCTATCCGAGTACAGAATACAGCTACGACTCAGGTGAAATTTACTCTTACACAAAATCTTACTCAAAAATCATAGCCGTTGACATAAAAGATCCTGAAAACATGTCCATTTTGAGTAAATTCGAAATAAAAGGAGAAATCGTCGGTTCTGTGCAGACAGGAGATGTGATTTATGCTGCATCCCTCGAAAAAGGTTATTCGTGGAACGATTGCAGCGGTGACAGCGGATATGGCGGACTTGACAGAGTTGCGGTCATATCGATAAATGTCAAAGACCCCGGAAATATCAAACAGGTTTACGGAGAAAGTGCAGACGGTGCCGATTTTACCACTGTGTATGTTTCGCAGAAAGCGGTATATGCCGCCGAAGCATATTTCTATGCCTGGAATCACGAGCATACTTTCGGTTATCCGATAATAAGGTTCGACATAAGCGACCCGGAAGGAGAAATCATCAAAAAAACCAATTTTTCGACCAAAGGATATCTGAATGCCGCATGGACAATGAAGGAAAAAGACGGCGTTCTCTACACTGTAACCACTTCCGACAACTGGGGAGGAACATGCATTGTCGAAAGTTTTGATGTCGGCGATCCCGAAAATATAGAACAGATCGACTATCGGAAATTTTTATGGTCAAACAGCAGCAGTCCGCTAAGCGATGTCATATTCGACGGCGACAGAATTTATGCACTTACCACTTTTTTTCCGAAATATCCGCCTCTCGTCATCGACATTTCCGATCCGGCATACATCAGACTTCTGGGAGAACTCAAAGTACCGGAAAACACTTACAAAATTCTTGCAGTTAAAAACAACAAATTTCTTGCAGGATTTTCTTACTACAACTATGAAACGGCAAAAATAGGCATGTACGATGCGGAAGATCCGGAAAACCCCAAAGAAATCAATACCGTTACGATCAAGAAAAATTCACGCATCGGCTATAGCACTGACGAATTCTACAAAAAAGCATTCAAAGTTTACGATGAAGCAGGTCTGATCCTGTATCCCTATCTTGAGGATTTCAGTTCTGCGCGCCTGCAATACAAACTTCATCTTGTAGATTTCGATCAGGAAAAAGGTCTGAAAACACGAGGATTTATCGACTCTCGAAATGAAATGATATACGGAATCGCAGTCAATGACCTGATTTTCAGCGTAGGCGAAAAACACATCAGTGCGGTTGATGCAGCAGACCGCGACAATCCGAAAATCATGCATCGAATCTCCTTTGCGCCCTACTTTTCCAGTGCCGCAAAGTGCGGAAAATCGCTTTGTGTCGTCAAAGATTCGGAAGTTGAAGCATATAACGGCAAAACAGACGAAAAAATATGGAAAAGTACACCTTTCAGCGACAAAAAGAACAGCAACGATGACATAACACTGCTTAAAAACAGAAGTTACGCCTATATTTTCAAACACACAGACTTATATTATCCCTGGGATGAATTTACGACTGCTTACTATGTCAGTGATGAAGAAAGTGAAACCGAAAACTTTACCCCTTATGTCAAAATCGTGAAATTAGGCGAAGAAGGTAGTTTCGAGGAAAGCGGGGAATTTCCGTTCAAAGCCGATACATCGACTAAAGGACTGCCCGTTCTTTCGGAAAACAACGCTCTCTCGATGTTCGCCATCAAATACGGCGAATTTGATGAAGAAGGCAACCGTCCTAAAGAACCGAAAATCAAATTTTTTGACTTGAACAGTCCCGAAAAAGGGATAAATGCCTCCGATTTTTACTTCGACTACGACAAGCTGAGCTGCGGACACAATATTTTTGCAACTGAAAACACCTTCTGGACAAGCGGCTGCAAACGCAAAAAAGCGAAAGAAAATGAAGCTGACGAATTTTTCTGCTACGCACTTCCTTTTGATGCGGGCAATCCGGAAAACCCTAAAGCCGGAAAAAGGATCAATATTCCGGGAGAACTTGTCGGAATAAGCGAAAACGGAAAATACTTATACACAACAACTCCGCGCACTTTCCGCAGAGAAGATCATACAGGCACGAACTGGAAAAACATCGATTCTTTTGATTTCTACATTTTAAAACTCAATGAAGACAAAAACGGCGTAACCGTTGTAAAACAAGAGACTTTTGACGATTCCTACAGCTCCATAAACAGTAAACTCAACACCGTTTTGAACTCGTTCTTCATAAAAAATGACAAGGTTTTCTTCATCAAGGACTCAACCGGTGCCGACTGGAGCCAGTGCCGCTACAGAAACGATGCGCATTATGACATAAGGCTTGTTTCGTCAGAATCGGGAAAAGAGCTTTATCACGGCTCTTTTGAAAATATTATGGAGAGCGGCAGCGTCAAAGACGGCGGAATCATCCTCAAAACGACTGAAGACCTGATTTATATTGATGAAAACGGCAAATCAAAACATCTTGCTTCCCCTGCCGACATGAGCGGAATGATTCTTTCCGAAGCACAGCTGCTTGACGGCATAATCCATATTCCGGCGGGCGATTACGGTTTTTATTCTTTTGATGTGAAATAATCATTACACCACAAACGGCGCCAGATAAAACGGCAGAAACTTGATCCCGTTTTCATCAAAACGGTCTTTCTGCGAAAAAACTATCGTTTCTTTTACTGTTTTTGAGTATTTTTTCTGAAATTCCGTCAAAGATTCATGTTTGCCGACCCCGGAAGATTTTACTTCTATCGCATTTACCTTGGCTCCGGCAGAAATCAGAAAATCAACTTCGTAATAATGAGTGCTGCCGCGTTTCTGCCATGTGTGGTAGTAAAGCTCGCGTCCGCTTGCTGCAATTATCTGCGCTATTAAATTTTCGTAAAGATAGCCTAAATTCGCCGGCAGCTTGTCGGAAAGCAGTTTCATATAAATTTCGTTTTCTGTAATTGGCCTGTCAATAAACATCAAGGTTACAAAAATGCCGGTGTCTGCGACATAAAGTTTGTAACTTAAAAGATCTTTCGTGGCTGCAAGAGTGACTCTCGGATCAGTCGTATTGTATGCCGGAAGCACTGCCTTGGAATCAATCAGATCGAAGATGCGCTCATTGTCTTTAGTCGATTTCCGGTTGCCTACAGCCTGAGAAACCGAAAATCTTTTGATTCCCTTCGAAAGCTGAGCAGGAATTGACTTGTACATCGCCGAAAGTTTTCCTGATTTGTCCAGTTTTTTAAAATCATCTTCATAAAGTTTTATGATATTCCGCTTTACTGCATCGATCTCAGCGAAATTTTTACCGGAAATATAGGCTTCGACCGCCTGCGGCATACCGCCGACAGCCATGTAGATCCTCAAATCGCGCATAACTTTTCTGTTTACCGCCTGCCCGAGCCCCATTCCGCTGTCATAAACCTGTTTTAGAATTTCGTAGTTTACAGCTTTCGTTGCCCATGAAAACTCTTCGAAATCCATAGGAAAAACCTGAATTTTCATTTCTTCCGACGGAATCAGAATATCCGCGACATTTTTTTTGATGGAAATGAGTGAACCGGTTTCGATATAATGGTATCTGCCGTCCGCAGCCAGATGTTTTATCGCCTGCCTCGCTTTAGGAAAAAGCTGGACTTCATCGAATATCACAAGCGATTTGTGCGGAACAAGGTTAATCCCCGTCTCGGTCTGAAGACGCAGAAAAAAAATATTGAGATTGCTTATATCGTCAAAACAGTCCAGAACCCTTTTTGACACATTGGCAAAATCAATAAGAATGTAACTTTCATATTCCTTTTTTGCGAACTGTTCCGCGATAGTTGACTTACCTACACGCCGTGCGCCTTCGAGAAGGACCGCATATTTATCGGCATAGTTTCGTTTCCAATCAAGAAGTTTGTCGTAGACTTTCCTTTTAAAATACATGAGTTGCCTCCAAAAATAACTTTGCTATAATATCACGTTTTTGCAATTCTTCAAAGTTTTTCTGCCGAAAAAAGTGCAATTCTTCAAAATTTTTTATGTCAAAAACATGCAGTTATTCAAAGTTTATCTCGAAAATCTGCCACTTTTTCTGCAAACCTTTTCAGAAATTTTCACTTTTTAAAAAAAAATTATCAGAAAAATCGACCATATGTGTAACTAAACTATTGTGTTTTTGTTATTTTTGTTGAGAATTGAAAGAACTTGTTGCTTTTTTATCATTTTTTGACGGAGGTCGTTATGAGTAAGTTTTTCAAATTGCTGGCAGTTTTATTCCTGTCGATTTGTTTCTTCGTTTCGTGCGGAGATTCAAAGAACAACAACGGTGGAAAAGAGGGAAAAGAAGAGTATGAAGGCGACGGAACCGAAGAGTTCGTAACAGTCGAAAGCTCTTCGCAGGAAAAAGGCGAGGCAAACGGCGGCAGTTACGACGACGAAGTTGAGGCTGATGCCGATGACGCGGAAGCGGCTCCGGGCGATGAGGGCGGAAGCGCGGAACGTGAAATTGTCGAATCGGATATCTACAAGTTCGACGGAAATGTTCTTTGGCTTGCGAACCAGTACAAAGGTTTGATCGCGGTCGATATCAAAGACCCTGAAAACCTCAAAATTCTCGGCACTCTCAGATTTAAAGGCTATGTCGGCGAGATGTATCTTCAGGAAGGGAGAGCATATATTCTTGTCAGCTACACGGATGAACATTATGATGCCGGCGAAATCTACTACTACAACAGAACTTCTTCAAAGCTTATGGTTGTAAACACGGAAGATCCTGAAAATCTTGAGCTTCTGGGCGAATTTGAGATGGACGGCTGGATTACAGATTCAAGGCAGGTAGGCGATGTGATTTATGTCGCGTCAACTGAATACCGCTACTATTGGAGCGGCTGTGACGGCGACAGCGGAACATCGGGTGCTGACCAGATTTCACTTATGTCGGTAAACATCAAAGATCCGAAAAATATAAAAATGGTCGATAAAATTGCTCTTGACGGATACAGCTACACGCTTTACGTCTCGCAAAAGTCGATTTATGTCGCGGAAGCCGATACTTACTACTGGGATGAGGATTACACCGAAGGTTATCCGGTAACAATGTTCGATATCAGCGATCCGGAAGGAAAAATCGTCAAGAAAGCCGAGTTTAAGACTGACGGTTTCATGAGCGACCGCTGGAAAATGCATGAAACAGGCAACACTTTCTTTGCTGTCAGTTCGTCCTCGAGTTGGGGAAACGGCGATTCCTTTATTGAAAGTTTTGATATCAGCGATCCGAAAAACGTCAAAAAGCTCGACAAACTCGTTTTTATGACCGACCAGCAGCTTTACGGTACAAAATTCGAAGGCAACAGAATGTATGCCGTTACCTATTTCCAGCAGGACCCGCTTCATGTAATAGATATTTCTGATCCGGCAAACTTGAAGCAGCTCGGCGAACTTGAAGTTCCCGGCTGGTCAACACACCTGGAAGTCAGAGGAACAAAAATCCTTGCAGCAGGACGCGACGGAAACACTTCCAAAATCAGCCTCTACGATGTCGCTGACCCCGAAAACCCGAAAGAGATAAATACTGTCGAAGTTGGTTCTGGATACAGCTACAGCGAAGCGGAATACGACTGGAAAGCATTTAAAATCTTCGACGAACTCGGACTTATCCTCTATCCTGTTACTGATTACGGCGATGACTGGACAAGCCGCTACAAACTTTACCTTGTCGATTTCGACCTTGACAAAGGCCTTAAAACTCGCGGTTACATCGCTTCCGATAGTTATGTAAGACGCGGCGTAGCGATTCAGGACCTTATTTTCAGCATCGGCGAAAGCCATCTTGTAACTGCTGATGCAAGCGATCGCGACAATCCGAAAATTCTCTCGGAACTTACACTCGCTGCCTACGTCAACGGCGTTACAAATTGCGGGAAAGCGCTTTGCGGGTTCGATAACGACCATCTGAATTTCAATGCTTACGACAAAAACACAGGCGAAACGATCTGGACTACGAAAACACTGCCCGGTGAATCATTTTATGCAGAAGTAAATCTGACAAAAAACAGTAATTTCGCATACATTCACCGTTTACTCTACAACAGCAAAACCGATGAAATGGAGCCCAGTATAAAAGTCATCAAATTCAGTGATGACGGCAAATTTGAAGAAGTCGGCGACTTTTCTGCGGGAAAGGAGGAACTTACCTATATTTTGAACGCTTCAGAAAACAATGTCATAGCTTCTGTTATTGAAAACAGAGACTGGTATGAAGATCATTCCGGTTCAAGAATGAGAATGAGACTGTTTAACATGAACAAGCCGGAAAACGGTATAAAAACAACAGATTTCGATTTTGATTATGACTTCCTTGACAACGGAAGGAAAATTTTTGCACTCAAAGACAGTTTCTGGTCAAGCGGCTGCAAACTCAAAAAAGAGGACCCGGAAAACGGCGACCAGTATCTCTGCTATGCGCTTTCCTACGATGCAGGCAACCCGTCGAGCCCGAAAGAAAACCAGCGTGTTAATATCCCTGGCGAAATTGTCGGAATCAGCAAGGATGCAAAATATCTCTACACACAGACCCCGACAATCTATGACTATGAGAACGGTGAAGACTATACAAGCAGTAACGATGACTACTACTGGTCAAGTTCAGGAACTTCCGATTTCTACATTCTTAAGCTTAACGACAGCAAAACGGCTGTAAAAGTTGTCAAAAAAGAGACTTTGACCAATTCATACGGCTACTCTGACGGCAAATATGAATCTGTTGCAAGCAATGTTTACGCTAAAAATGACAAAGTTTTCTTCGTAAAGATTTTGACCGGCGAAGAGTGGAATACATGCTCCTACAGAACCAGCGGAACAACAGAAGTCAGAGTTATTTCGGCGGCTGACGGTAGAGAACTCTACAAAAAATCGTTTGACAACGCGAAATCAATTCTCAATGTAAACGACGGAGGTCTGCTTGTTCCGACTACCGACGGATGGACTTACATCGCTCCGGATGGCAAGGAAAAATCAGGCAGTGACGACATTTCATCCGCAAATTCCTACAGTTATTACGGCTACCGTGACGGCTACGTCGCAGAACCGCAGCTTATCGACGGAAAAATTTACATCGCAGCCGGCTGGGACGGCATCTATTCGCTCAACGTGAAATAAATCCGATCAAAAACTGATCTTTATTGAATTTTTTCTCAGTTTTATTAAAATACCATCCGAAATCTGTTTCGGGAGGCAACCATGAAATTCCTGTCTATGAGTCTTACGGACAAAGGGTTGGCTAGAAAAAACAACGAAGACAATCTTCTTGAAGTGCCTGAACTCGGGCTTTTTGCAATTGCGGACGGCATGGGCGGCGAGCTTTGCGGCGAAGTCGCTTCTGAAACGGCGGTAAATGCTCTTCGCGATTTTGTGACTGAAAACAGGGCTGTCATCGACGCATTCCAAATGAATTCAAGCGCGGAAAACAAAACACAGGTGCTTGATATGCTTGCTGACGCTCTGAGAAATGCCAATGCAAAAGTCTTCAAAGAGGCATGCCGGCGCGATATTGACGGCAGAATGGGAACTACTCTCACGGCGCTTCTTGTTATCGACAGCACCGGTTTTATGGTCCATGCAGGCGATTCAAGGCTCTATATGATCAGAAACGGCGAAGTCACGCAGCTTTCTACGGATCATACATTCATCAACGATTACAGAAAGCAGTTCGGTGACTACTCCGGCATTTTTGATGCAAAATTCAGCGGAGTTTTGACAAAAGCTGTCGGTGTTCAGGAGTATGTGGAACCCGAAAAACTGACGTTTGCAATACTTCCCGAAGACAAATATCTTCTCTGTTCCGACGGACTTTACAACGGTCTCGGCTGTGACACGCCCGATTTCGGCGCAATTTTTGCCGACAATTTCGAAAATGCACAGAAAGAAAAGGAACGACTGAAAGAAGCTATGCGCTCCATGACAGACATCGTTTATCAAAACGGTGCGCCTGACAATGTTTCGATGATACTCGTTTCTGTGTTCAGTGTAGATGAGGAAGAAGTAACTGGAACACGCGAATTTATCAAAAAATTCGACAAGATACGTTCAATTGAGCTTTTCAAGGATCTTGAGTACCGCGAACTGCTCGCTGTCATGGCGCAAGTCGAAATCAGGACTTACAACAAGTATGATGTTATTTCCAAAATATCGGCGGAAGACAGAGAACTTTTCATCATTCTTGACGGAAAAGTTTCGGCGCTCAAGGGAAGCAAACTTCTTAAAACATTCCGCAGCGGAGATCACATAGGCGATGTATCGTTTTTAAGCGGCGAAATGCCCGCATACAACCTCTTTTTGGATAAAACTTCTTCTTTTCTCGTCATAAAGAAGTCGGCTTTTGACAAAATAGTTGCGGAAGAACCGATAATCGGCATCAAACTTCTCACCCAGCTCGCAACAGTTCTTGCGAAACAGACAAATATCGCGGCCGGCCTTATAAACGAACAATGATCTCTTCTTCAATTTTCATTCTGCAACTTTTTTTTTCCTCTCTTCTCTTTGATTTTTCAGGAAGCGACATAGAAAAGCATATTGAACAGAAAATTCTGTATTTTCAGCAGTTTACTCTCGAAGAAAAAGAAGATTTCTGCAAAAACGGTGACACTTTTTCATGCCGCATTCTCTTTTTTGAGGCGCTGAAATCCCAGGATAAATCCAAAAATCCGGAAGAGTATCTCGCCTTGATGAGCGACAGGGAAAAGAGCGCCGGACTATACCTTTATGCAGCTGAGAATTGGGAAAATATTTCTTTAGAAAAACTAAAAAGTTATCTTGCATTGCTTCCTGAAAGCTCGGCAAAAAGTCTCTATTCGATATATCTCAAAAAACTCTATCTTTCGGGTAATGTCAAACAGTTCATGGAAGATTACAGACAGAGTAACAGCCCGGCTCTTACACAGTTTTATGTCACAGAACTTTTAAAACGTGACCCGGAGAGCGGACTTGCCTATCTGAGAACTTTGAATATCGCGTTTCCCGAATCGGTATATGACACTTTTTCAAAAATTGTCGAGCAGCATTCCAAAAAATTAGGGAACAAAGCCCACAGCGAGTTCAAAATCTGGAGCCTTGAATACAACTACCGCAAAGTGCGTTACAAACAGGTGATTCAGATGGCTTCAGGGTGGTTTCCGAACAAAAATTATGCGAAACCTTACGACTGGAGAGCCCATCTTTATCGTGCGATGTCATATACTAAACGGCGCGAGCACACCCAGGCTGAAGCAATTTACGCCAAGCTCGAACCTTTCTGCATGAACGAAGAACTCTCAGACAGCGATATTTACAAGTTTTACAACGAATATGCCTACTCCGAAGCCGCTTTGGGCAAAAACGAAAAGGCTATAGAACTTTATCTTGCAGCCTACGAGCGCTTCAAATCAAAGGATGAAGAGGCTGCCGGCGAATTTCTTTACATGGCGGCCGATATGGCGCGTCTTGCAGGACTTTTGGAAGATGCCGAAAAATATTATAAAAATTTCATCGACTCCTACCCTCATTCTGGAAAAATTGAAATCGCGCGATTCCTGAACTTCTGGATAGACTACAAACGAGGAAAGTTCAAAGATGCGCAGAAAATACTTTCTTCGATAATTTCAGCCACAAATGAAATGAATTACGACCACCAGAGAGCAACTTACTGGTTTGCGAGAGTTGCTGAAAAGCTCGGCGAGAAGGAGGTTTCGCAGGAACTTTACTGCGAACTTGCGGCGAAAATTCCTGCTTCTTTCTACGGTTCTTTCGCGGCAGGCAGAGTAAAAAGCAACAACATTAAATGTCCTGAAAACAAAGTCCAGACCAGCGAAAAGGCGAAATTCCACGATGACACCATGCTTCCAGAAACGGAATGGATAATTGCGGCAATGGTTACGGCAGACAAAAACATTATTGCAAAAGTGCTTAAAAACGCTGCAAAAACCATTGATAACGACGGAGACGAAATTGACAGGCTTGTTGCGAGTTATGCCGCAAAAACCGTAAATAATCATACACTTGCAGCGAATATCCTGAAATCGATAAGCAATTTTTCAAACACTTCAAAAGAGTATTTCAAACTGCGCTACACCGTCGCTTTTGAAGAAGAAATCCTCGCCCACTGCGATTTTTACGATGTTTCGCCGATATTCGTCTTTTCTATAGCGCGTCAGGAAAGCCTTTTCGACACTTCGGCGATTTCAAGCAGCTACGCGATCGGACTATTGCAGCTTCTTCCAGGCACTGCGCAAACCCTTGCAACGCGTGAAAACTACGGCAAAATAGAGACAAAAGATCTGCAAAAGCCCCTCACAAACATAAGATTCGGCGTCAGATTCCTCGCCGATTTAGTTAAAAAATTCGACGGTCAGATTGCACTTGCCGCAGCCTCTTACAATGCGGGTCCGAACAGAATCAAGAAGTGGATCGAGAATGAACCTGAGCGCGAACTTGACGAATTTATCGAGGATATTCCTATTTTTCAGACAAGGAATTACGTCAAAAAAGTTATGACCAACTACGCCGTTTATCACTACATTTTTTACGGAAAAGTCTACGACGGAATGAATTTTAAATTACCTGCTGTCGAGAAATAATCACCACACCATTCCTTCGAATGTTTCGGGAAATTCGTAGGAAAGCAGTTCTTCTGGTGTTCTGAAAAGTTTGTAGAGGAAAAGCCCGCTTCCCGGCAGGGTGTGCGGCACGAGATTGCGGTTTTTTGCTTCGATGAGACCGGGAATTTCGTAAGGCTCGATCCTGCCCCGCCCTACTCCGACCAGAGTTCCAGCCATTATACGGATCTGGTGCTTCAAAAAGCCGTCGCCTGAAAAATCGAGCGCCAAGTATCCCTCAAATTCGGTGATTTTCGCCTGATGGATCGTGCGGACAGTCGTTTTGACGTCGCTTCCGGCCGACATGAACGATGCAAAATCGTGGATCCCGACAAAATGTTTTATTGCTTCTTTCATTTTTGGAATATCAAGCGCATATCCGCTGTGCCATGAAAAGTCAGCCGCAAAAGGAGAAGCTGCCGGTTTTGTGCAGATCATGTAGCGGTAGTGCTTTCCTGCGACAAATTCGCGTCCGTCGTGCATTCCTTCAACTGTTTCGACTTTGGTCACACGGATATCCGATGGCAGAAACGAGTTGAGCCCTTTCCGGAAATTTTCGGGCGGAATGTTCCTCAGTTCCGGTACTGTTGCAATAAATTCCAGCGCATGAACTCCGGCATCGGTTCTGCTGCAGCCTGACGGAAACGGCGTTTCGGTGCGGAAAATCTCAGAAACGACGTCTTTCAGAACTCTCTGGATCGTCACCGCGTTTTCCTGCGACTGCCAGCCGTGATAATTTTTGCCGCAAAAAGCTAAGGTCAGAACGTACATTTTTCCTTCCAAAATCAAAAAACGAGTGATTATACTCACTTTTTCGCAAATTGAAACTGATGCTTGACGAAAAATCTTTACTCTTTTACGAAATAGCGAAGAATAGAGTGCTATTTGTTGATATTGTTGAGAAAAGGGGGTTCCATGAAAAAAAGTGCTATTTTAGGAATTATGATTTCAATTTTACTTCTTTTTTCGTGCCAGAACGGTGACGGAAAGGAACAAACCAAGGAAAACAGCGTAAAACCGGCAGAAGTTGCGACTATCAGTCCGGCGAAACCTGAAAAAACCGAAAAAATGGAGGAATTAACCATGCAGTCAGTCTATGAATTTATCAAACAGTGCAGAACTTATTATCTGGCAACGGTCGAAGAAAACGGCCAGCCGAGAGTGCGCCCGTTCGGAACAATCGATATTTTCAACGGAAAACTCTACATTCAGACAGGTAAAAAGAAAAATGTTTCCAAACAGCTCGCAGCCAATCCGAAAGCGGAACTCAGCTGCTTTGACGGAAAAAGATGGCTCAGGCTTTCCGGTGAACTCATAAACGATGACAGCGTTGAAGCAAAAAAGCATATGCTCGACAATTATCCAGAACTTCGCAGAATGTATAACGAAAACGACGACAACACGCAGGTTCTCTACTTCAAAAACGCGACAGCTGTACTTTCAAGTTTTACAGAAGAGCCAAAGACTATAAAGTTCTAAAATTATTCAATTTTTAATGCCCCGATACTGCATGAACCATCACTTTCAACAGGAACTGCCATTATTGCGTCAAACCCTTTTCCGATGCAGCTTTCAGGCAGATTTCTCGTGTAGTTGAACATTCCCCTTTGATTCTTTTCCGGCAGGATAAGCAAAGTTCCGACTTCATCAGCACCGTTGAAAAAAGTGAGGCGGTAACTATCTGATGAATCAAGTGCTATTTTTATGGTTTTGCCAAAAACTACCTCGTCAAAAGTTACTTTTACACCACTTGCACTCATAATCACATTTCCTGTTTCAGACCACTTCGAACCGTTCTCCGTCTCTTGCGGAAGATTATTTAAGGCAGCAGTTTTCAAAGTATCTTCAACTTGCATGCGATAAATCACAAAATCTCCGTTGTCGCTGATTTTTTCAAGATTTTTGCGGTATTGTTCCGGTATTTTTATGTTATGTTTGAATGCAAAATAACTGTTCTGCCATGCCGAATCATAAGCCTCGCGCATAAACTGTATAATCTCTGCATCTTCCGAAGCAAATGAAATCGGGGCATTTTTGTGAAAATATGAGTATCCGCCGCTCCAGATCTGAGGAATGCCGAAAAGATAGGCTCGTTTCAGATCTTTGATTCTGCCAAGCTCGGCTTCGGTTTCCAGAACTCCGCCGAATCTTTTCTCGATGCCTTTGTCATTGCCGTAAAAATTATCAATTTTCGTAACCGAATGATTCCAAAGCGGGGCATATTTTATATGCGTAAAGGTATCAAGCGAAAAAAGAAGGAAAACAGAAAGGAAAAGTGCCGCTTTTTCTCTCTTTTTTTCATACTTTTGACACAAAAAGGCAAAAAATTCAGCTGAAAGCACCAGAACCGCGAAGTGGCACGCAAAAATAAAGCGCGGCTCCTTGTGCCCGATTGCCGAATGAACGATAAAAAAGAAAAGGAACGGGAAGAAAAATAGAATTATCTGCTTGTTTTTTCTAAATCCTATCACTCCTAAAAGCATCGTTATAATTGCCGAAGCACAAGTTGCAGGATGAAAAGTTCCAGCAATATCAACAACATAAAAATACCATGGCATAACACCGTGGTTATCGGCAACCCCGCGAAAAATGTTGTAGTCGAGATAGGTAATAAACGACTTGAAGAAACCTCCCCATGTAAAAATATCGAGAATACCCTGCAGCAGCATCATTCCCAAAAATCCGAAACCGAAAATCAGGGAAGCCTTAAAACGTTTTTTCGAGGTAATAAAGAGCGCAAGAGCGAGCCCGAACGAAAAAATGCAGGTCTGGAAACGGATCATATAGGCGATTCCGGCACTCAAAACAGCAAAAAACAGTTCTCTTTTCCTTTCGCTTTCAAGATATCCCGAAGCATGATAAAGGGCGAAAACCATAAATGGAAGCGAAGCTGATTCTGAAAGCGTTCTTGCCGAAATATAGGAAAGGAGATAACTTGCCGCAAGAGGCAGAGTAAACAAAAATGCCTCTTTCCGGCCGAAAGAATGCCTTCTAAAAATAAGATAGATTGTTGGAACAGCCAAGCTATTAAAAATACTAAGAAAAATTTTTATTCCAATATTGATTGAAAGCGGATCTCTGACACCGAAAAAATCAAGGATTTTATAAATTCCTGCAAAAATCCCAGGCAGAAAGAAGCTTCTTGCGCCGACTTTAAACTCCCAGTAGGTTATCCCACGCCCGAAAGCAAGTTTATGCGCTGGTTCAAGCGTCTGAAAAATCTCGTCAGGATATATCTGTGCAATGCTTGTGGCGGAAGCGTAAATCCTCACCAGAAGAGAAAGGGCAAAAATCACCAGAAACGGCAACAATTCGGAATTATTTGCAATTTTTTTCATGTTCAGCCTCAAACTTTGATTTCCTTTATTTTTGCCCGAATCAGCAGAATATCGTCCGGTTTTGAAAAACTCTCCCCCTTTTTCGGCTGATAAGGTGCATCGGTTTCGGTCAAAATACGCTCTTCCGGCAGAATTTTCACAGCTTCAGCCGCTTTTTTATGCCCGTTCAAAAGGGCGTTTCCGAAACTGAAAAACGCGTTTACGCCGTGGTTCAGAATGCTTTCCGCCTCCGCAGCCGTGCCTGAAAAAGAGTGAAAAATCACTTTTTTTATTTTTCTAAGTTCCTGAATCTGCTCAAAAACTTCAGGAATCGCCTTTCTGATGTGAAGAATAACCGGCAGTTCCGCAATTTCAGCCATTTCAAGCTGAGCGCTAAAAAGTTTTTTCTGCAAATCTATTGTTGCAGCAAATTCTTCATTGAAACGGTCAAGCCCGATTTCACCTATCGCTGCAACTCGGTTTTCTGCAATCAGTTTTTCCAATGTTTTCAGCTCTTTTTCATCCGGCGCCTGCGGGTGAATTCCGAACGAAATTTTCAGTTTTTGAGCAGTTTCAGGATTTTTCGCGATAAAATTCTCTACAAATTCAACTTCCTCCAAAGTGCGGCACGAACAAAAACAAAAAAAATTGTTTTCTTTAATAAAATCAGCCGATTCAGGCAAAACTTCAATAAGCTGTTTTAAGTGGAAATGGGCATCAAAAATCATAGAAGCGGTATTGACAACGGGTTATATTGGTTAGCGATAAACGCCTTGAAATCAAGGGAATGTGCCTGCCTGAAATTTACTACAAGTTCTTTCAGCATCTTTGGGGAGTTGTTTTCTTCGCTGAGATGGCTGAATATCACGGTTTTAGGATGATTTTCTCCCATTCTTTCAAGGGCTTCGAGGCTTTGTTCATTCGAAAGATGGCCGAACTGACCGCGGATACGTTCCTTTAAAAGCTGAGGATAGTGCATATTTTTGTAAAGCATCGCCGGATCGTGGTTTGCCTCAAGAATTATGCGAGTCCCCTGATTTATGTAAGTCATCATCCTATTCGTTATTTTTCCGGTATCGGTCGCAAAGCAGACAGTCTCGCCGCCTGGAGCAGAAACAAGGTATCCGACAGGGTCAACCGCATCGTGCATGATTTCGAAAGGGGTAAATTCAAAAGCTCCGAGTTTAACTTTTCTGTCTTTTTCAACCGCCCGGCAATGAATTGAGTGTTTCGTGCTTTCATCAAGAACTTCAAGTGTTTTTGCCATTGAAAAAACTGGAGCGTCAAGTTTGTAGGCTGTATATGCAACACCTTTTATATGATCTTCGTGTTCGTGTGTGAGCAGTATCCCTTTTATTCGGGAAATATCGATGCCGAGCATTTCCGCACGCTTTGAAAACTCTCTGAAACTAAGCCCCTGATCAATAAGAAGCATAGAATTTTCGGCTTCGATTATATAGGCATTTGCCTTGGAACCGCTGGCGAGGATGTGTATCGCGCTCAATCCGAAATCCCCAGAAAATCTTTAATATCTTCAATAAAATCAGGCATTTCTCTTTCAATCAGAAATGTGTTGAAAAGAGCTTTCATAATTAGTTCGAATTTCGTCATTGCAAGCAGCCTGGACGAAATCATCTCATTTTCGTTCTTCTCGCCGGTTATCGGAAGTTTGACCCCGCTAATCTTGAATGGTGTTGCCTTGACCTGAAAAGTCCACTCAAGTTCGTTTGAAGAAATTTTTATTTTTGCCGCTTCCGGCAGTCTTCCAAGCTTTATTGATTCGCGAACAGAAGGCAGAGAAGTAATATCCTGAGATTTGATTGTTTCGCAGTAACCGTCACCAGTAACTGAGGCCAAAGTTATGGAATCTTCAATTAAAACGGATATTTCTCCAAGTCCGAGATTGTTGAGAGACATCTTTTCATCAGTCGCGCTCTTCCAAAAAAGCCAGAGCAGAAATTCAGAACCCAAATATCCTATACCGCTTTCTTTTGTCATTTTTCACCCCAGATTTTCGTAAAAACAGGTTCCATTTTGTCCACTCCGCCGAGTTCTTTCACCGAATCAAAAAGGTTAACCTGATTGATCGAAATTTCAAAACTTTTCTCAAAAATATCGGTGAATTTTGCAACCGTCGCACCCGACTGCGAAAAAAGATAAATGAGCTTTGAATCCATATCCCACGCAACTTCAGTAATCGTCGTTTTCGGGTATGAATTTGTCTTCATGCGCCTGACAACCTGCTCCTTGATCTCCTTTTTCTGCTGAGCTGCAATATACTCAAGGTTATTTTCGCGTTTGAAAACAAATTCAGCCTCTTCAATGTAGGGTCTGAGCTGCGCCGCCGTAAAAGAATATTTGTCCTCACGAAGAGCAAACACAAAAAAACTGTCATGCAGAAGTGACGAAAAATTTTCGTTGTCAAAGCAGAGAACCGCATCGACCCAACCGATAGATTCGTCTCTCAGATCGGTCGGATCAAGCCTTTGAAAAGCGTCTTCAGCAAGAGCCTCGCGCACTTTTTCAATGTTTTCAGGAACCTTTTCCGGCATAAACACCGTAAAAGAAACATTTCCCTTCAACAATTTTGTCATCTTAAAACCCCAATTTATTTAATCTAAAAATTTTCAAGAACTAAGCCTTTCTGAAAGGATCAGGTGGAAGCGGAGGCGGAGGATCAGGATTTCCCGGAGGAGAAGGCGGCGGATCGTAGTCTCCGGCAATAACCGCAGTCTGCTGAGACAAACCAGCGAAATCACAAACCGAACAAACCATCAAAAAAGCCGCCGAAACGACAATCAAAACAAACTTCATTATTACCCCGCCAACTAAACACAACTATTTTAAAGGCTTCGTAGGCAAAGTCAATGTTTTATTTTTGGAGATTATAGTGGTAAACAAAAACTGGACAGAGGTTAAAGTGTAAATAGATTAACCTTTGTTA
>DBYV01000022.1:0-13067 GCA_002310995.1 bacterium UBP6_UBA1177
CGGATTTTCATTTTCAAGAAAAAATCCTTTCGCAGTTGGCGAAGTGGGTTTTTGCGATTTTTCCGAGGATTTCTTTCCCGAAATGACTGACCATCTCTTCAAGAAGTTTGTCGGACTCAGGGCCGCTTCCGGGAACGAGCCTGAATTTGTTCTCAAGCACGGTCTCGCTTATCTGGTTTAGTGAAATCAAATATCCGGCGCGTGCTATGACAGAGGCTATCGCAACAGCTGGGTCCTGCTCGGCGCGCACCTGAAAATCGACCGGAATTTTGCCTGCAGCCGCGATTATCCTTGAATTTGCGGAATATGAAGGGGTGAATTTATCAACTAAAACACGCGTTATGTCATCTCTTTTGGCGACAACGTTTGCTATTGCCTTCGAATGTGCCCAAGCCAAAAGATCAGTGAGATTTTTCCCCTGCTCCGCCAGATTCTGATAAAAGGAATTATATCTTTCCGGCATGATGCGGACCATCGAAAAGGAGTCTCGGAAATCAGCGTTTATTTTTTTATAAGTATCTAATATTTCTTCATCTTTCATTCTTTTACTGTCTTTGGCGCCGAGTTTCAGCAAGGTTTCCTCTTTTTTTCCCAGCAAAAACGAGCAGACCACAAGCGGTCCGAAAACATCGCCCTTTCCAGCTTCGTCACTGCCTAAAGTTCCAATATTTGTAATGAGTGAAAGAAGCAGCGATTTTATCTCTGAATTTATTGTGACAACGGAAAATCCTTTTTTTTCAGTGTGATAGACTGCAACAGAAACGAGATTAGCTTCGTCACGTCCCGTTTTAAGTGCCACGCCATAAGGAATTTCCTTAATATTTTCGCTGTTTATCGTATAGCCAGACTCAAGCAGTTTTATATATGCCTTCTCGACAAAATCGGAAAGTGCCTTATCTTTGGAAAACAAATTCAAAACGGCTCCCTAAGTATAAAATTGTATGGTTTTTAGCATTTTGTCGTAGTCTACCGGCTTGATGAAAACATCGTCGAAACCTTGCGCTACAAATTTTTTTCTGTCTTCTTCGAAAGAGTATGCCGTCATTGCAAAAATCGGAACAGCTATTCCCGTCCTCTCCTCTTCAGCCCTCATCAGGCACATCATTTCAGTTCCGTCCATTCCAGGAAGCTGGATATCTGTTATCACTGCAGATAAATTAGAAGTTTCAATATACAATTTCAAAGCTCCGTAGGCATCAGTCGCCACAAGAACTTCGACACCCCTGCGCTCAAAACTTTTAACGGAAACAATCAGACTAGCCGGATCGTCTTCAACAATTAAAATTTTCAGTTTTTCAGCCATTTCTTCTCCAAAAAAACGCCTGATATTAAGCAATCCCCGTTTTTTTTCAATGAAAAAGGATTCTTATTTGCAAAATTCCCGTTTTTGTGGAATCATCAGCCGTTGTAGATTGAAAAGCGGAGGTTTTCATGAAAAAGTATTTGATTTTATTAGTTCTTTTTTGCTCGATTTCTATTTATGCCGATATTTACAAAGATGAGGCAAAAAAGATAGCTGCTGACAGAAAACGGGTTGAAGAGATCGAAAAGAAGCTCTCGAAAGATGAAAAAGCGTGCGAAAATCCGTCACAGAACGACCTTTCGCGTAATGTCGTTACCGAGCTCAAACTCTACTGCGAAGCGAGAGAATCGGCAAAATCGCGTATTCCTGACATCAAGAATCTCCTCGCCGAATACGAAAATTTTCTCAAAAACTATCTCGAAGAGTGCAAAACCGTCGACACAGACGACAAATACTCCCAATGCGAATCGCTTGACCGGCAGGTCGCAACTGCTGCCGAAAAACTAAACGACGAAAAGGAGAACTTCAACAGCGATATTGACACGATGGAAAACGCCGCTGAAAGAGCCAAAGACCTCAACAAAAGAAGCAATGACTCGGAAAAACAGGATTTTAAGAGAAGTGTTTCCAACAATCTTGCGGCTAAAAAAGAACTCGTGCTAGCAATGCAGAAAGGACTTGAGGAAGACAAAAAAGTATTCAACAATTCAAAAAGCAAGCTGAATCAATCGCTGAAAAGTGACTCTCCCGATGCCGCTCAGATAGGAAAATCCTTCCTCGGCGGGCTCAACAGCATTCTGCTTCAAAACAACAATCTGAACAAACTATGCTCTTCAATGCTAAAAACAATAAACGAGGCACAAAATGTCTGCGTCACAAAGCTAAACATGGAAAAATGCAGAGCTGCCGAAACAAAAATGGAAAACCTTTTCAACGACGGCAATTCGAAACTTTCGGCATACAAAGACGAGAAAAACAATTTAGTCGCAGTAGAAAACGACTACCACAAAGCGGGAATGGGAAACATCCTCGCGAAAACAGAGAACGCGCAGAAGACGATCTCGAGCTATCTGCAGGGCTTGAAAGAGCAGAACAGCTATCTTAACCAGCAGATCGGAATGAGTGACAACAATACCGAAGTCGTAAAAAGCAGAAACAACAAAAAGCTGCTCGACACATACCTCAAACTTGTCTCGACAATGAAGGAACTTGAGAAAGAGAGTTCCTCTTTCATCACTTTTTATGAGGAAAATCTTAACAAACTCGGCACCTTCAACGCGAAATGTGTCGAAGGAAAATCGGAATTCACAGCAGAATGCAAAATCGAAGGCGACAAAATCGTCGGCGATATCAATTCAAATGAACCCAAAATCATGAAATACGGGGAAAAATTCAACAAACTTAATAAAGATTTGGGTGATTTCTTCAAGAAATTCAAATAATTAAAGGACTATTGCGGAACAGCCGCCTTTTCCGCTTTTTTCTTCATCCGTTTTACCACTTTCGGAAGAGTCACTTGAATCATCGGAATCAATCGAATCTGTGCTGTCTGATGTATCTGTTGAATCAGTAGAATCAGACGAGTCTGAACTATCACTTGAATCCGACGTATCGGTCGAATCGGCCGTGTCTGTTGAATCTGCATTGTCTTCGTCCGGATTTCCGTTTCCGGTATCTGCAGTGTCTTCATCAGGCTTTTCGCTTCCTGTATCCGCATCGTCTTCGTCCGGAACGACGCTGTCGGAATCATCATCGGGATCTTCGATAGGATCGTCCGGAGCTTCTTTCGGAGCGATGCCGAACTCATCAAAAACATATTCCAAAAAATCTTTTTTAATCTCATCATCAAGTATCGTCTCAAACGGGAATCCAAGAACGAAAACTTTTTTGCTGTCGGTACTTGTTAAAACTCCTGCTCCGAGTGTTTGTGCGTTGTCATAGAAAATGACCGTTTTTCCGGTATTTTCGTCAAACGGAGCTAAAACATCGGCGTATTCCGCCTGATAGATGTAAGTTCCGTCGTCAAACCAGCCTGATACTGTTGAAAAATCATCAACACCGAAGAAAGTGTAGAGCCCCGATTCGTCAGCGACATACTTCGCGTTCAGTGTTTCATTAAAGAACGCTTTGTCGGCTGTATCGCCTTTGTGGTCAAGATCCCACCCTATTTCTGCACCGCTTACGAAAAGCGCGCCGCCGTTATCGAGATATTCCGTAATTTTTTCCTGTTCCTCATGGTTGAAAGTCTCGTCTGCAGTACTCTGCTCACCTAAGAACCATAGGATAGCATCGTATTGTGAAGGAATGGGATTGGAACCATAGAACCATGTTCTCGGCATGAAATCAGACGAATATCCGAGTTCGGCTAATAGTGGCGCATAGTATCTCGCATAGTCGAAACTGTTGATGTGCTCAAGAATGTAGCGGTGATTCGCGCCTGCCCCCTCATTAAAGCGCGGCATGGCGTTGTCGATACGCTCGAAACCGTCGACAATAAGGATGTTCGCTTCTTTTTTCTTTGACACAACTATCGGTGCTACCGCGCTCGGAAACGAGACTCCCCCTTTATTGTAGGCAAGAACTCTGACATATAACACCGTTCCGTCAGGATAATCATCAAGAACGAAAACTTCCTGAGTCGATGTTGTTTCAACTCTGTCATCGAACGACACGCCGTCAAGAGAAGTCTGCACGATATAGCCTTCGGGAGCATCTCCCAGATAGCGGTCTTCATCAGTTTCCGGAGCATCCCATCGCAACATTGCCAGCTTTGAATTGTTATATGTAATAGCCGCCAGATTCCGAGGACTACCCGGAAGAAAAACAGCCTCAGTGCCGTCTTTCTGTGCAAAATACTGAACTATCGCCTGATACGCCGCACGGGACGCGATATCGCGGTATTTCGGGTTTTTCAGCATAGCAGCGTCGGTTGACGAAGTATGAAAGGCAAGTTCGACAAGACATGACGGCATTTCGTTGTTGTAGGCAGGATTTATTTCGCCGAAGTACGCGCTGTAGATTCCTCTTCCGTATTTTTTATAATCGGGATCAAAAAGTGTCTGAACAGATTTTAAAATCCTTTCCTGAACCAGAGCGGCAAGTTCCTCGCTTCCCGCAGCAGCCTGCCCTGCTTCATAGCCTACCCCGGCTGCCTGATTACTGTAGATCCATGTCGAAAGCCCGGTAACGCTCGAATCGTCAACCGCATTCGAATGGATCGCGATATAAAGCGAATCGTCATAACCGGCTTCATTCTCCCACGCAGCCCAGCGGCTTCTAGCCGAAACATCGTCGTCACGGTCGTTTTCGACATAGTGATAAGTCGTTCCGCTCGGTCCGCCCAGGAACTGGACATTGTGCGTCGCCGACTCTTCCCAGCGCGGCTTGCCCGAAGTTGAAGTTCCGCGCTTTATAAGGCCGGTCCCGCCGCCGAAACGGACTGCATCGGCAATAATTATGCTGCTTGTGCCGGAAATCGTAACAGAGCCGTTTTCCTTCGACAAGCCTTTGCGGAAATAGAACTGCCCGAGATCGATCCATGTGCTTCCGTGGTGCTGCTGGTTTACCGTGACTTCTGACGAACCGCCGGCATGTTTAACAGTATAGACCGCAGAATCAGTCCTGTTAGAACCGGCTCTGTAACTAACGTAAACATGATAAAATCCGTCTTCAGGAATATTGGCCGTCCAGCGCGCCCATGCACCGCTTTCCGCATTTGCATAGCGGTATCCTCCGCTTACCATCGGATTCACATCGCGCAAAATCGGATAGACCTGTCTTCCGTAACCTGTCGAATCGGAAGTCGTCCAGCTGCCGCTTTCTTCATAAATTCCTTCCTGTGCTTCATAATCAGTGCCGTCGGCCTCATCTATTATCACCATATTTTCCTGACGGTCTCTTTCACGCGCCGAAAAAACCATTGCACCGGCATTCTGGAGATACGGGATCAGAAAGTAGCTGACGATCTCGGCGTTGGAATCGTCTTCACGCATTCCCTGAGAAACATCGCGCTGAGTCGCCCATTTCGAAGTGGAAGTATGATAAGTCCAGCCGTGACCGGCACTGACAAAAAGCGTCTTGCCGGTCAGTGCACCGGTGATGTTTCCGTGTCTGACCTGCGGAACAAGCGATTTTTTCAAAGGTTTCGAGGCTCCGCCTTCGTATCCGTCTTCTTTTTTGGGGACAGACGGCATTTTCGGCAGGAATTCGGTCACATGTCTGTATTCACCGTCCTTCTCTGTTCTAAACATAATATTCAGATGACCGAAATCGATCTTCAATGAAATCAGCGAGTTAACATAAAGTCTGCTCAGTTCTTCAAGTTTCATATCGTCGAAACCGGCAAGATATTTCTCCGGGACCGTGATATAAACCGAAACCTTGTCTGCTCCGGTATCAAGCGAAACCCTGTCAACCGAAATCCCTTTCACCTCAAAATTCTTGATCGGAATATCGATTTCGACCGCAAAAACTGAGGAAAAACAAAAAAGCATAAAAATAAGAACAAAAATTCTTTTTTTCATGTTTTACCCCCTAAATTTCAGGTTTTATCCGTAAATAAATCCTCTCCTTCCGTCAATTGTAAGGGTGCAGAGTACGTTTCTCGTCTCTCCTCCGAAAGTGAAGGTCTTGTTGACTTCGTCCAAAGTGAGCGATTTGCAGTTTACAACACCGATTTTACCGAGTCTGACAGCCGTTACTGCCGCATGAGAAGTTGCGCCGCCGCGGGAAGTGAGAAGTCCGTCAGCTTCAAAGATCATGTCGATATCGTCGCTGACTGTATCAGGACGCATAACAATTATTTTTTCTCCAGGATAAAGCTGTTTGCACTTTTCAATATCCTCCATCGAGAATACTACTCTTCCAGTGAGAACATTGTTGCCAATGCCGGTACCCTCACCTATTACATTAAGATTGTCAGGAACAAGCTCTTCCTGCATGAGGTCATTCTGGTGGTAAGAACGGATTTGCAGGATGTGGAGGTCTTTTTTCTTCGACGTTTCAAAAGTGAACTCAATTTCCTGATGGCCGAAGCCTCGCTTGTTGATTAATTCATTGGAAATTTCATTAAGTGCCGAATATATTTCAGGAAAATCTTTTTCCATGCTGATATTGGGAGCATTTTTCATATTGATTCTCTGCTTTTCGGAGACAGGATACGGATGAACAAGACCGCCGACGATATCCTCGCCTTGAGAACACATTACAAAATCGCCGTAAAGACAGACTTTTCTGCCTCGTCCACTAGGCTCACGCGTGAAAACAACACCTGTTCCGGAATCGTAGTTGATGTTTCCGAGAACCATTTTCTGCACAATTACAGCCGTTCCCCACTCGCTTGCAATATGTAGTTTGTCGCGGTAAACCAAAGCGCGGCGCGAATTCCACGAATCGAATACCGCATGGATAGAGGTAAAAAGCTGTTTGTGGAGATTCTGCTCGAATTGAACATTCTGGCTTTCAAGAATCTTCATATATTCCTTAGCAACCAGTTTCATAACTTCAGGTTTGAAACCGATTTTCTTTTCTACTCCGTAAACTTTCTTGAAATCAGCTATAACCTTGTCGAAAAGATCTCTATCGATGCCGAAATTCATGCCCCATGTCTGGATCAGACGACGGTAGCAGTCCCAGGAAGTCCAGCCGTAATTTTCCTTTTTGGCAAGCTGTTCGACAAACTCATCATTCATTCCGACATTGAGGAAAGTGTTCATCGCGCCGGGCATCGACATTGCCGAACCACTGCGGACCGAAAGCATAAGCGGATTGTTCGGGTTCCCGTACTGAAGCCCAGTTTTTTCCTCGAGAATGCCAAGTTCATCAGATATTGTCGTATAGATTTCCTTTTCGATTTCGGGGTGCTTCATCAAGGCCTCGCGACGCCTGAAAAGCTCGGTAGTGAGGATGAATCCGTGCGGAACAGGCATTCCGTATTCCTTGATTCTTTTAAGGAAATAGCCTTTCGCGCCGAAGAAAACCTGATTGTCGAGCTCGTCATCTTTTTTGTCGATCTCAGAAATTATCGATTTGCGCTTGTAGGTCATGATCATGTGGATGTCTTCCTGCGTCAGATTCTTCGGAATACCGTGCAGGATTGAAAGGACATAGTTTATCAAGCTGTCGATCTGCTGCATGAGGAACGACGAAGAAATAATGTCGCGGTAGAATTCCTCACTCTTTTTGTGGATTATCTTTTCCCTGTCCTTCTCCGACGAAACGGAGAGATTGTGCTTTTCGATATACTGCTCGAGGACGATTTTGAGGTTCTGGTCGTGGATCCCGAGGAAATAGTCGTAGACGATTTTGCTCAGGTCCTCGGCAAAGAACTCGAAAATGTTGGTGTACTGGTGCAGCGAGAAACTTGAGGAAACAAGGCTGTATTCGAGCATTTTGAGGTCGGAATTGAAGCTTTCGCTCGTGATACCGCCGAGAGCCAAACCTTCTCTGAAAAGCTCGAGAATTTCGCAGGTTTCACGCAGGTTGTCGGCCGAGACATAAGGAAGTTTCGTCGTGGAGACAAGCTTTTCAACCATCGTGGAAACGAGCTGCTCCATTCTGTAAATCATGCCAAGAGCCTCAAATTTCGGCTCGCGGTATTCGCCGTACATTGAAGGAATTCCTATCGCGATGTGGCGTTTGTAGTAGATATTTTCAACTCCTTCGGTCTGCTCTTCCGAAAGAACAGTCTTTTTGAGTGCAGACATGATTTTAAAAGCGATTCTTACCGCATTTTTCCAGTCAGAAGCGTTCATTGCAGCTTCGAACTCGTCTATTGTCGCCTGATGTATATATGTAATTTTCTTAAGTTTTTTAGCGATGTCACCCGGATTGAGATAATACTTTTCCTTAAGAAGCAGATAAATATTGAAAAGATATCCCACTTTCTTCTGCTCAACCTCGTGACCTGCTCCGAAATCAGCGATAATCTTCTCTACTTCCGCAGGTTTCATCGTGAAAAGTGTCTCGTAATCGCCTCCTGCTCTGCTCGTGACAAAGCGCGCGACTTCGTGCAGGCCTTCATACATCTCGCCTTCAGGTTCGAGGGTTTCATATATCTCATCCGGAATTTTGTTTTTGAGATGCTCTTTTTTACCGGTGAGCCAGAAAACGAAGACGTCTTTCGCAAGCTGGATGTGGGTGTTGTTGCTCTCGGCGTGGATCTGCTTTCTCAAGAAGTGTGTCAGAAGATCTTTTCTATGGCAGATTTCATCAATCGCGGTCGAAATTTTACGGAGCTCTCCCTCCGCTCCGATTTCGTTGAAGTAAACAGGGAAAAGAACGGCAATCTGGCGCGCGATATGGTATGCCGGCGCAATCTGGCTGTTGAGGAACTTCGTGACATCGCTCTGGAAAAGGTCGGTATCAGAAATAAAAACGCCGCCGATTCTGAGGTTTACAAGGAGAGCAGAAAGAAGTTTAGTGCTTTTCGACGGGTTTACCTCAATTATTTCAAGCCATGTCCTGATGTTTTTAACGTGATTTTTGTCAACAATCATCTGCCAGTCGGAATTGACTCCCTTGAGCTCGGGATAGACAAATCCGAAACGGATTACAGCATCGAAAAAGTGGTCACAGATTTCTGCGCTGCCGCGTTTCAGAATCTCTTTTCCCAAAGTTTTCACACAGTCGAGAATTGCACTCTGAAAAAGCTCTCTGACTGGTTTGAAGAAGTCGAACATACGGGTTATGAAGCGTTTCGCCTCGCCAGCATCATCAATCGAAACGATTTTAAGCGTTCTGTTGAGGTCGAAAAGAAGGTATTCGCGCAGACTCTCCATCGAAGAGAAGTCGAGAAGATAGAAAATGTAGTAGATTTTGCAGATTGGTGTCGGAATGAAGTCGATTGTGTTGCGGAATCTGTCTGTGAAAAATGTGTAATCGGGAAGTTTGAAGAAATCCTCGCACTTTTCAGCCTTTTCTATCCCATCTTCGCACTCGGTGAAAAGCTCAGGCGGAAACTGCGAAAGAATCGCGTTTTCGATTTCAAGCGCCTCGTCACCGTGCTCGATTTTTCTATTTTCAAGCCAGTCGGAGAAAGGCTGAATGTTTTTCCAATAGTCAAGATTTATCTTCATAACGCGCTTGAGCATTTTAAATATTCTTTCGCTGAAACGCGCGTCTTTGCAGATTTCAGAAACATATTTTTTAAGCGAGCTCGACGCTTCCATCAGTCCTTCGTTACCGTCGGCAAGAACTGTATTGGCAATATCAAGATAGGAGTTGAAGACTTCGTCAGGAATTTTGCTGCTCTGCAGAATTTTATAGAGAAGTTCAAGCACGTTGAAAATTGTTTGACGAAGCCTGTTACGCTGCGGAATATCAAGCTTCTGCGAAAAAATTTGCATAAAGTAGTCGCCGAGAAGCTTCAGCAGCTTGCCGCTTTCTTCCAAATCGGCAAAAACCCACATATTTTCAAGAGTTATCCAGCGGTATGCCTCTATAACCTCGGTAAAATTTGGAAACGGATGATTGAGTTCCAGAAAGAAAGTCCTCATTCTTTTCTCAAGCAAAGGATGTTTTTCGACTGCACTGAGAATAAATTTTTCCTGCTCAGAAAATTCATAACCGGCAACAAAAGTCTCGGCCAGATTGACTTTCAAAGCCTCAGAAGTTTTTATTACGCCTGACATAAAGACCTCCAAAAAACATTTTCATAAAAATCCTGCATACAGAGAACAAAAACAATTGCTTATAACATAAAATTATAAAAAAATTAAGGTTAGTTTACAAAATTTTAGTCGACCACAACTTTGGGGATTCTGTCGGAAAGTCTCGCCACGACTTCGTAGTTGATCGTTCCTGCAAGGGCTGCGACCTGCTCGGCGCGGATTATCTGGTCGCCCTGCTCTCCGATGAGAACGACTTCGTCCTCGGCTTTGACATCGGGAATGTCGGTGACATCGATCGTGGTGAGGTTCATCGCTATTCTGCCGATGACGGGAGCACGCTTTCCGTGGACGAGGACATAGCCCTGATTGGAAAGCTTTCTGTCGTATCCGTCACTATAACCAATCGGAATTATTGCAATTTTTGAATCACGCGTCATCTGGTGTGAGCAGCCGTATCCGACGAAATCACCCGCTTTTATGGTCTTAACCTGCCCTATTACGGTTTTCCACGAAAGAACCGGAGTCAGAATGTGCTCAGGGCCGTGTCCGTGTTCGATTATGTAGCTGAGGTAAGTCTCTTTCGAAGGCCAGAGACCGTACTGCGCGATGCCGAGACGGACCATATTGAAGTGGGTGTTGTTGTATATCGTAGCGGCTGCACTCGATGCGAAGTGCATATCAAAACCAGAGAAACCTGCCTCGCGGATGTATGAGATCTCTCTTTTGAAGCGCTCTATCTGGAATCTCGCGTAGGAGTGGTCTGTCGTATCCTCGATGTTTGCGAAGTGGCTGTAAACCGCTCTCAGCTTAACATTCGTGCACTTTTTGAGTTCTTCGATAAAAGCGATAAGCGCCTGCCCTGCTATTCCCTGCCTGTTTGTTCCTGTCTCGATCTTGAGATGGATATTCACAGTTTTTCCGAGAGATTTCGCGATACTATCATAGTTGTGCAGATATTCTGGATCGCAGCAGAGAACTTCGATATCGTTTTCCACCGCCGCTTTCGCCATTCTTTTGATGGTAGGTCCGACAACGACGATCCGCTGCGTAAAACCGTGCTTTCTGAGAGTCAGAGCCTCGTCGATGCTGTGGACGCAGAAGACCCTGATTCCGCACTCGTCTGCAAAATGGGCGATTTCGACCATTCCGTGACCGTAAGCGTTCGCCTTGATGACGACTGCGAGTTCAGTCCCGGCGTTCAGTCTCCCTTTAAAAAACTCGATGTTTTTCCTGTAAGCCGACCGTGAAATCTCGATCCAGCTTGAATAAAGAGCTTCACTCATAGTCTCTCCTGATAAAAAAAACGGGGTCTTGCGACCCCGCCGAAAAGTTATTCTTCGATATCCTCAAAAAGGATCCCTCTTCCCGGGAAGAAAGCGCTTTCGTCAAGCTGCTCCTCGATTCTGAGAAGCTGGTTGTATTTCGCGATTCTTTCGCTTCTGCAAAGGCTTCCCGTCTTGATCTGGCCTGCGTTTACAGCGACTGCAAGGTCTGCAATGAATGTATCTTCACTCTCGCCGCTTCTGTGGCTGATGACTGTCGAGTAACCCGCTCTGTGTGCAAGTTCGATCGTGTCAAGCGTTTCGGTGAGTGTTCCGATCTGGTTGAGTTTGATAAGGATTGCGTTTGCAACGCCTCTTTCAATGCCCTCGCCGAGTCTGTCAGCGTTCGTTACGAAAAGGTCGTCGCCGACGATCTGGATCTTGTCGCCCAATTCTTCGGTCATCAACGCCCAGCCTTCCCAGTCGTCTTCTGCCATACCGTCTTCGATCGAGAAGATCGGGTATTTCGAAACGAGGTGTTTGTAGTATTCGACCATTTCGACTCTGGTTTTTGATTTTGCGCCCGATTTTTTGAACTCGTAAAGCTCTTTTTCGTTGTCGTAAAGCTCGGAAGCAGCGACGTCAAGTGCGAGAACGACATCTTTGCCGGGAACGTATCCAGCCTGTTCGATCGCAGCCATGATGACCTGAAGAGCCTCTTCGTCGTTGGCAAGGTTCGGAGCGAAACCGCCTTCGTCGCCTACGCCTGTAGCGAGTTTCATGCCTTTAAGGAGTTTTTTGAGCGAATGGAAAACTTCAGCGACCATTCTGAGGCCTTCCTTGAAGCTGTCAGCGCCGACCGGCATAACCATGAATTCCTGGATGTCAACGGTGTTGTCAGCGTGCTGTCCGCCGTTCAGGATGTTGCACATGGGCACTGGAAGTGTGTCGGATCTGAGTCCGCCGATGTATCTGTAAAGCGGAAGGTCGAGCGATTTAGCGGCTGCTCTTGCAACTGCCATCGAAACGCCGAGCATTGCGTTAGCGCCGAGGTTCGTCTTGTTTTCAGTGTCGTCAAGACCGATCATAGTCTCGTCGATCATTCTTTGGTCAAGAGCGTTCATGCCGATGATTTCAGCAGCGATTTTCTCAATGTTTTCAACTGCTTTCGTTACGCCTTTGCCGAGGTATCTCTCTTTATCGCCGTCTCTCAGTTCAAGAGCCTCGTGAACGCCAGTGCTTGCGCCGCTCGGAACTATCGCGGATGCGACAACGCCGTTTGCGAGCTCGACTTCGACTTCAACAGTAGGATTTCCTCTTGAATCAAGAACTTCTCTTCCTTTAACTCTGATAATTTCTGACATTTTTCATCTCCAAAAACAAGTTAATAAAAAACCGGCGGTGATATTACAACCTTTTAAGATTATAACAAGTATTTAAGGGAAAAAATGTGAGAAAAAATCTGCTGCTCTGCAAAACATAACAGAAAGTGTTATGAACTGCAGAGTGTTTGAAAAAAATCTGCAAAATCGCACGGAAAATAAAATAATTTTTTGAATTTTTGTGTATAATGCGGCGGATTTTGGCGGAGGAAAAGATGGATAAGGTGACAGAACTCACCGATACGATCAACGAATATATCGCTCTCGGCATCAACGAACAGCTTGATTACGACAAATTTTATCTTTATTCGATCATCACCCACTCCACGGCGATAGAAGGCTCGACTGTCACCGAAATCGAAAACCAGCTCCTCTTTGACGAGGGGATCAGCGCGAAAAAACCGATGGCGGAAATCCTTATGAACCTCGACCTCAAAGCCGCTTACGAGCAGAGTTTTGTCTATGCGAAGGAACACGCCGGTTTTTCTCCGGAACTTTTGTGCAGCCTCGC
>DBYV01000022.1:13286-13423 GCA_002310995.1 bacterium UBP6_UBA1177
CGTGGGCTGACGGAAACGGCAGAATGTCGCGCCTTGTCATGAACATGATCCAGCGCGAAGCCGGCGTTATCCCCAGCATCGTCAAAAAAGAAAACCGCGCCGAATACATACAGGCTCTCGCTGACGCTCAGGATAGC
>DBYV01000024.1:0-212 GCA_002310995.1 bacterium UBP6_UBA1177
TCGGAATGCGGCATTACATTTGCTGAGTGCAATGACGGAATAATAGATCCGGGCGAAGGCTGCGACGGCGGCGCAAAAGAGTGCTCCGAAATCACCGGTTTTGAAGGCTCGAAAGGCTCTGCTCCGTGTGCTGAAAACTGCTTAGACTGGGTAACTGCCGGTCACTGCTCGATAGTGGCTGCTGACTGCGGAACAAAGCCCGCAAATACGCA
>DBYV01000024.1:329-24428 GCA_002310995.1 bacterium UBP6_UBA1177
CACTCGGAAACATCTGCACAGGCGAGGAAAGCTGCTTCGACAACGCTTCCGAAATGACGGAGTGTCCGGTTTACGGCTCTACTCTCTTTGGTCAGGATGCTCAGTATGCCGAAGCGGGTTACTGCACGCAGCACAGCTTCAGCACGACGGGAAGCGGAAGCCAGCAGATAATCCTTGACGGCTTCACCCACTACGAGTGGCACAGAGTTTCTTCAAACAGCGCGATGACCTGGGATGAAGCAGAAGAATACTGCCGCACTTCGACTTACGGCGGAAAACAGCTTTACTGGAAACTGCCGAGCCCGGCAGAACTTCTTACTATTGCTGACTCAGCCACAATGAGCCCTGCCCTTTCCGGCAGTTTCATAATTTACGGATACAGTTTCTGGGCAGGCGAAGACGAAAAAACCGCAGGAAACGCATGGATGCTCGGCGAAAACGGCGGACTTGAAAGCGTCGAGAAATCGGCTTCGAACCATGTAATCTGTGTTCATGTAAACGATTACGATCCGCTTCAGGACCGCTTCACTCTTGATACCGAGACAATCAAAGACGCCGAAAGCGGACTTATGTGGCAGAGATACTACACTTCGGCAAAAACTTGGGCTGAGGCTCTTTTCTACTGCGAAAACAGCAGTGCAGGCGAAAAATACGACTGGAGACTTCCGAACAGAAACGAACTTGCATCATTGGTTGATTACACCAAATCAGAGGGCACGATGAGCGGCTTCCCCGGCATTGCGGCTAAAGAGTTCTGGACTTCGACGAGTTCGACAGGCAAACCTGCAAAGGCATGGACAGTCGATTTTGAAAGCGGAACGATCGCGGAAGGCAGCAAAGACGACACAAAATATCTCATCTGCGTAAGAAAGGACGAGCAGTGCCTCGGCTCAGACTGCGTAAATCCGTGCACCTTCGACCCGTGCAGAAATACAGTCAACTCGACAGGCGTCTGCAAACCGTCGGAAAGCGGAGACAGCTATTCCTGCCTGTGCTATTCAGGATTTGAATGGAACAACTCTCTTGCAAAATGCGTTCTTCCGGAATTCATGCCGCACGGCTGCGAAGGGCTGCCCGAAGAACATGCACAGTGGAACAATGTTTCGACAATAAACCAGTATCATGACGGTCAGGGCAACTGGTATCCGTCATACATCGCAGAATACAACGAAGTTCCGAGTTCTTCGGAATGCCGCTTCAAATGTGACACAAACTTTGTTTACGAAAGAAGTTCAAACAAATGCGTCGGAGCGACAAAACCCAACTCATGCATAGACACTCTCAACTTGGAATCAATGCATGCGGAATGGTCTAACCCGGGCGGTATGTTTATCCAGCAGTGGAAGTTGAATGAAACGACTTCCACCTGGCAGTGGCTTCCGGAGAGAGATCATTTAGTCTACAATGAAGAGGCTGATGCCAACGAATGCCGCTACAGATGCAAAGAAAACTACACATGGGACGGAAACTCAACCTGCAATGCAGATACACGGCAATTCAGATGTACCGGATTGCCCGAAGGCACTTCGTGGTGGAACGAAACCATAGACCAGACATGGAACGGAAACATCTGGGTTCCGTCGAATGCCGAACACTACAGCGATAGCCCCGTTGCAAACGCGTGCGTCTTCAGATGCAACAACAACGGATATTTCTGGAAAGATTCGAAATGTGTCACTGCTTTCGGCAGAATCTGCACAGGTCAAAACAAATGCCGATTCGGTGAATACGGTGAGTGTCCTGCATTGGGAGACAATTACTTCGGTCAGGATGTACAGTACGCACCTGCTGTCTGCACTCCGCAGAGCTTCACTCTAAACGAAAACGACGAAGGCAACACTGTCACCGACAACAACACCGGTCTCATTTGGGAAGAGTCACCTTCAGCACACACCTACACTTGGGATGATGCGCCGAACCACTGCAATGAATTGAACAGTTCGAATTACGGCGGATATAACGACTGGAGATTACCTACCGTAAAAGAACTTCTGACCACCTTTAAATACATCATTCCAGATTACGACGATATAGACGATGACGGTATAGACGATGATGACGATACAGACGAGGTAGTATGGACATGGGCATCTCAAGAGTATAAAGGTAATTCAGAAGAAGCCTGGGCGGCCGGTTTTACTACTCCTGGTCTAAATCATTACTTAAAGACAGACACAGACACAAAAGTTCGTTGTGTCAGAGGTGACGAACTCCCTGCAATATCACCCGATCAATTCGAACTTTCGACAATCGAAGGAGATGAAATCGTAACAGACACATCAACAGGGCTCGTATGGCAGCATATTATAAATTCTTCAGTAGATTGGGCCTCAGCACTTTTTTCTTGCGAAGATCTGACTTATGCTGGATACAGCGACTGGCGGCTTCCGAACATAAACGAGCTTTTTTCACTTGTAAACTATGATGCTTATCCTCCCGCTCCAGATTTTATGCTGGATATGCCGTTGTTGTCAGAAGAGTTGTTCTGGTCTTCTTCGTCTTCCGAATCCGAAGATAAAACACTGATGGTTAATTTCCTAACAGGGGAATTGGATTCTATCGGTGGTGGTTGGATCATAAGATCCACATTATGGCAGCAAACCTACTACTCTTTCCTCTGCGTCAGATCCTACATCTGTGAAGAAGGCAAGCTTTGGAACGGAAATGAATGCATTGATAATCCGTGTAATGACAATCCTTGCAACGATATTCAGAATTCGACATGCTTTATAACCGGAGGCTCATTTTCCTGTGACTGCGATAGTGGAAACGGATACTTCTGGAACGATTCCGGCACTGCCTGTGCCAACCCGTGTGATGAAGATCCGTGTACTCCTCATTCGATTTGCTGGCCGTATGACTGGGACAGATACTCATGCAACTGCGAAGACGGATATTTCTGGAGTATCTACGAGGAACAATGCGTTAATCCTTGCTATTTGAACCAGAACCAGAACAAATGCACCGATATGCCAAATTCGACAGGCACATGCTTTGACGCAGCAAATGCAATGTCATTAAATGATTATGAGTGTGAATGTAACGAAGGATATTACTGGAACGGCTCACAGTGTGTTTTGTACGAGTGTAGTTCGTCAAACACGGGACCATGCCAGGATTCATCGACCCACTACGTCTGGTCGAAGATGTATGATTCGGTTTCATCAAGGGAGAGTGCAAAAGAGGTCTGCACGAACTTGAATTCGTTTAATTACGGCGGTTTCAGCAGCGGCTGGCATCTGCCGACAATCAGCGAGTTGAGAACACTTATTCAGAACTGCTCTGACACGCAGATGCCAGGAGGCAGTTGCGGTGTCAGGGAAGATGCAGTTGTCTGCCTGTCAAACAGTTGCTATTCTTCGTCCTGCAATTCATGCGACTATAATGATTCAGGCGAACACAGCAAATTCGGAGACCCCGCAGCATTATGGTCTTCCTCTCGATCAGCGAATGGGACATGGACAGTCTCTTTCTACCGTGGGAGTTTGGTAGATACTAATACATCCTGGAGTCGAAACAATGTAAGGTGTGTAAGATCCGCATGTGATACAGATTCGTGCAGCGACATTCCTAATTCGATATGTATCCCGACAAGTCTTGAAAACTATTCATGCGGTTGCAAAGACGGATATTTCATGAACGATTCCGGCACTGCCTGTGTCAACCCGTGTGATGCAAATCCGTGTAGAGGCGGAGAGGCTGAATGCATTCCCAAATCTTACGATTCATATAAATGTGAATGTCATAATGCCGATGACGGATACTTCTGGGACGGTTCGACCTGCGTAAATCCGTGCGATGCAACTCCCTGTGCAAATGTTCCGTATTCGACACACGAATGCACGCCGACAGACTGGAACACTCACACATGCGGCTGCGAAAGCGGATATTTCTGGGATGGAAATCAGTGTGCTCCGAAGACTTTAGGCAGAATCTGCACAGGCCAGAACAAGTGCTTCAACTACAACTCAAATAGTACAATCAACTGCCCGGCGGCAGAAGAAGATTTCTTCGGTCAGGATGCGCAATATACCGACAAATGTCTGGCACAGAGTTTCACACTTCAGACACTTGAAGGCCAAAAGGTTGTTGTTGATAACAATACCGGCCTGTTCTGGGAATACTCACAGTCATCAGACACTTACTCATGGGAGGATGCTCCGAATCACTGTGCCGATTTGAACAGCTCGAATTACGGCGGAATCGACACTTGGCGAGTTCCGAATCCGCTTGAACTTCTGACTATAGTTGACAGCAGCAGAACCTCTCCTGCAACAAATTCAATTTTCGGAGTAAGTAACAAAGCAGTGTGGACATCGAAAATTTATTACAGTTTTTATCTGACAAACGGTTGGTATTATCGTAACACCTCGACAACACAAACCCACAATGTTCTTTGTGTAAGCGGAAACGAGACACAGCAGCCTGCGACATCTGCTGATTTTACGACTCTGACGATAAGCGAAACAGATGTAGTAACCGATTCAAAGACAGGTCTCATGTGGCAGGGAGAGTATGTGACAGGCAAAGAATGGCAGGAGGCACTCAAATACTGCGAAGACTCGACTTATGCCGGTTATACTGATTGGAGACTTCCTAACAAGAATGAACTTGCATCTCTGGTAAACTATGAAAAATCTGGTGCTCCTTATTCATATTTCCCGGATATGCCGAACAAAGATTTCTGGTCTTCTTCTTCCTACGTAAGATCAAACTACACAAACACCGCATTGACGGCGAGCTTCAGCAATGGAAGTTTGGACTATTCAAGTAAGAAGAGTAACCTCGCAGTCCGTTGTGTGAGATCCGTCATAAATCCGTGCGATTGGTGCAGCCTCCTTGATCCTAATTCAACAGGAGGATGCAGCATTACAAGTGCAACGGAATATACCTGCGGATGTGAAGAAGAATATTTCTGGGATAGCAGCAACAAGTGTGTGCGGCAGCCCAAAGGAATCTGCACAGGTCAAGACAAGTGTTACGCAGGTTTCAATGCTTCAGGCGAAATAACCTGTCCTGAGGAAGGAGAAACTATCTTCGGACAGGATGCCCAGTATGCAGAACTTGGCTACTGCATTCCGAAAAATTTTGAAATCAGAGGCTCCGAAAGCGAGACAACCGTTTATGACAACAATCTTGAACTTGAGTGGCAGCAGACAATTTCTGCGGATGACTACACATGGGCCAATGCCGTTTCCCACTGCGAAGACCTTGAATACGCAGGATACGACGACTGGAGACTGCCGAGCCCGAAAGAGCTTCTCAGCATTGTTGACAACAGCAGACATACTCCTGCGGTAGATACAGATTATTTCAGCGGTTCAGACAACTTATGGACATCGAAACAGTATGCCGGTAACACAACAAAATCGTGGTATGTCAACTTTAAATACGGCTATTCACAATACGCTTCAGCCGACACACCATACAAAGTCAGATGCGTCCGCGGCACACCTTTGCCTGACAGCATCTTTGTTGAAACCACTGCCTCAAACGGCGATGTGATTGTCACAGACACTGTAACCGGACTTATCTGGCAGAAAACATACGTCACAAACATGTGGCACTGGGCATTGTATTACTGCGAGAACCTGACCTATGCAGGGAAAAGTGACTGGCGGCTTCCTAACAAGAACGAGCTTATCACCCTTATTAATTACGATAGAGCTAACCCCGCTTCCGATTTCCCCGGCATACCGACAATATCTCCGCAACAATATTTCTGGTCTTCCTCTACAGATGTGGACAATACAGTCTTACCATGGTATGTGTTCTTCACCTCTGGTGCTGTATCCAGCGGAGTATTCAATAAGACAGACGGCCATATAAGTATCCGCTGCGTGAGGTAGTGCTTCGACAAGCTCAGCAACCGTCATTCTGAGCGAAGCGAAGAATCTATGAGATGTTTCGGCTTAGCCTCAACATGACAAAGCCCCTCTCCATCGTGGCGAGGGGATGGAGAGAGGATCGGAACGGCTCTTTACGAAAATTCATAAAAAACATTTGACTTTCGTTTAATAATCAGTAAGATATTTTATAGAGTCCTTGGTTGGTGAATGTCGGCTTTCATGCCGTGCGTTTCTTTAGAAACCTAGCCCGCTGTCAGGACTCAATTTTTTTGCCTCAAGCGGGTTCGTTTTGTTATAAAAGGTTCCTTTTTCCCCTTTTCCGTCAAAAATATCATGTATTGAGTTGAATTTTTCCTTCAAAAAATCGTAGTATCTGAAATCTTTATGTTCAAATACCTGAAAAACAACCCACAGAATATAATCGGCAACCTGCAACAACGGAATTTGTGATGGTTTTTGCTTTAGAATCTTAGTCAACATAAATTTAACACATCAATAAAAAAATGGCTTACATCCGCTGCGTGAGGTAGTGCTTCGACAAGCTCAGCAACCGTCATTCTGAGCGAAGCGAAGAATCTATGAGATGTTTCGGCTTAGCCTCAACATGACAAAGCCCCTCTCCATTGTGGCGAGGGGAGGGAGAGACGGTTCTAAGGAGTTTAAGGAATCTAATTCAGTTTTGGTCAAATTGCAACATCCTCAAGAGAATTTTCTAATAAAAAGTTGATTTTCACCAAGATAATGTTAAACAAAAAGCTGATCTCTTGATTTTTTTGAATGAGGCGTTTTGTGGAAAAAGAAAATCTGATTCGTCAGAAGGGTGATTATAAGAATTTGATTTCATACCGGAAAGTGGATGTGATTTTCTGTCTTACCTACTATTTTGTGGAACATTTTCTGCAGAAGGGAGACCGTACCTGCGACCAGATGATACAGGCAGCGCGTTCGGGCAAGCAGAACATAATAGAAGGTTGCGCTGCCGGAATCACAAGCTCCAAAACTGAAATAAAACTTGTGAATGTCGCCAAAGCAAGTCTTCAGGAGCTGCTTGAGGACTACGAAGACTATATCAAAACCCGCAGCCACAGGCAGTGGGAGGAAAATTCTCCGGAACTGCTGAAAATGCGTGAACTCGGCCGCTTACACAGTGACCCCGACTTTTTTATGGAAATCGCACATACCAGACCGCCGGAAACAATAGCAAACATGTGCATTGTCCTGATAAAACAGGCCGATTATCTGCTCTTCAGACAGTTGCAGCGACTCGCCGACAACTTCGAGAAAAACGGAGGTTTCACCGAACAAATGTACCGGCTGCGGTCACAACAGCGAAAAGAAAATCAGGGAAAGCTGGAAAAACCTGAAGGAAACTAAGGACTCTAGGGAAACTAGGGAATCTAAGGAATCTAACGAGTCTAAGGAATCTAAGGAATCTAAGGAATCTAAGGAATCTAAGGAGTCTAAGGAGTCTAAGGAGTCTAAGGAGTCTAAGGAGTCTAAGGAATCTAAGTCCCTAAACACCCTAAGCACCCTAAATTCCCTAAACTCCCTATTCCCTACTATCCCTAAATTCCCTAAACTCCCTACTCCCTACTCTCCATTAAAACAGACTCATTTGTTCTGGTTCTTCTTCCTTCACAAGCCTGAAACTTTTCCTGTAAATTTCGCACGGTCCGATTTTTCTCAGAATTTCGTAATGTTCCGCAGTCGGATAACCTTTATGCGACGAAAGGTGGTATTCGGGATAAATTTTGTCCCATTTGTCCATAATGCGGTCGCGGTATGTTTTCGCAAGAATCGAAGCCGCAGCGATATTCATGCTTTTGGCGTCGCCTTTAACAACTGCGATTTCATTTTCAAACTGTCCGGTTTTTTTGTTTCCGTCAATCATAACCATGCAGTTTTGTTCAGTTTTCCGCATTATTCTTTTGACACACAGGCTCATTCCGTAAAGCGAGGCGTGAAGGATGTTCATTTCGTCGATGACTGCCGGAAGAACCGAATAAACGGCCCAGAAACTATTGTGAATTATCTGTGGAACAAGTTCCAACCGCTTTTTTTCGGAGAGTTTTTTTGAATCGTTCACGCCCGGAATTTCACTGAAAAGCGAAACCGCAGCCGTTACGACGGGACCGCACAAAGGTCCCCTGCCCGCTTCGTCCGCACCTATGACAAGAAAACCCTGCTCTTTATAAATTTTGTCGATTTCGCCTATCATTTCAGCATTTTATCCCGTCAAAAAGTTTAATTAAAACAGCGTTGAGGAACTCACTTCCCTTTTCCGTGCACTTCAAAATGCCGGTTGCTTCATCAAAATCAAGAAAACCGTCGGAAACAAGGTCTGAAACAACTTTTTCAGAAACAAGCTCAAAAAAGTTTTTGTTGAACAACTCTTTGAAATCTTTGGTATTTATTCCGATTTTCACACGGAGTCCCATAAGCAGAAATTCTTCCAGACGCTCCCGCAAAGTCAGTTCCCATGAACTCAGTCCGTCACCTTCGATAAAAGTAGCGATATCGTCGGCATAACGCGAAGAAACGCCTGTTTTTCTGATGAAGGAAGCCGCTCCTGCGCCGATTCCGAGCCACGATCCGTAAGTCCAGTAAAGCATGTTGTGGCGCGATTCGAAGCCTGAAAGCGAATAGTTGCTGATTTCGTAGCGCGAAAATCCTTTTTTTTGCAGAAAATCACGGATTTCCTTTTCCTGAAGCAGAGTTTCATCTTCATCGAGAAGCTGCGGCGCGTTTTTCCGCTCGGGCCTTGAATAGCTGTAAGCCGAAAGGTGCTTAAGCGGAGCAAGTTCAAAAACTTTTGCAAGTTCCTGATTTATTTCACGGTTTTTACCAAGACCGTAAATAAAGTCGCAGGAAATATTGTCAAAATATTTTGCAAAAAGAGGGATATTTTTCTGCATGTCGGCGACTGTTGTCCTGCGCCCCGTTTCAGCGAGAACAGCGTCGTCAAAAGCCTGAACACCGAGGCTTATCCTGTTCACTCCGCAGTTTTTCAGATTTTTTATCCACGATTCTCCGATGTCGGCGGGGTTTATTTCGACCGTAAATTCGCAGCATTCAAGGTTTATCCCTAATTTTGAAACTGTTTCCGCGAATTTTTGAAAGAAGTTTTCACTCATCACGGAAGGACTTCCACCTCCGAAATAAACCGAGACTGTTTTTGTGCCTGAAAGCTCGTCAAATCTTGATTCAAGCTCGTTTAAAAGGGTATCTCCATATTCATCGAGCGCGGTTTTTGAAAATTTGGTCACGCTGAAAAAATCACAGTACAAACATTTTTTCGGGCAGAACGGGATGTGAAAATAAATTCCTGAAAAGTTGTTCAATTTGCGACCGTCAAGATTTTTTGGCTGTTATATCCTCGACACCGATCGTAGCTTTCTCGGAAACGGCGATGAAAAGACGCGCCTGCACACCGTGCTTATTGAAAAGCTCCGAAACTTCGGTGTAGATCGTGTTTTTAAGCTCTTCCTTGTCCTCGAACTTGTATTCGCCGATAAAAGTTCCCTCGGGAAGCGGCTGAAGAGTGTTTCCGAGCCTGATCTGCGCGTACAGTCCGAGTTCTTCAAGCTCATCGTGAATGAAATTTCTGTCATAATTTGCGGAAGAAAGAACTTCGAAACTCAAAAAAACAAAATAATGCTGCATAACTCACCTACTCAGAAAGTTTTTCCATAACTGCGTCTGCGAATTTTTCGGCGGCGTTCGGACCGTTGCCGGTGATAAGATTTCCGTCGGTAACGACCTCTTTATTTACGAAAGTCGCGCCTCCGTTTTCCATGACTTTGCTTGTTTTCATGCCGTATTCAGGATCGTCGCCCAACCAGACGGTAACTTTTTTACCTTTAACGACACCGGCTTTTGCGAGGATCGTCGGAGCCCAGCAGATTGCCGAAAGAACCTTGTGATGAGCAGAATTTTTCGCGATCTCGACTGCCCTTTCACTTGCTCTGACCGTTGGTGTTCCCATTCCGCCGACAAAAACGACACCGTCAAAATCAGCTTCATTCACCTCGTCAAGTGAGTATTTGACATCGAAAATCGTGCCGAACATTCCCTTTGCCTCGCCTTTGACCGGGCTCGCGACAGTGACATCAAGCCCTTCGCCTAAAAACTGTTTGAAAGGAACATTAAGTTCCTCGTCCCTGAAATTTTCATGGGCAATAATCATGAGAATCTTTTTTCCTCTGAGCATTTTATCCTCCTTAAAAAATCCAATAATCAAAAAAGCGTCCGATTTTATAACATATTGATTTTCAGGCAATATTTCAGACGCAAAAAAATTTTCACCGAAAAACGAAAAAAAAGTTGACTTTGAATTTTTCCTGACTATAAATCCCGCCGCTGACGTTTTTTTGACTATGAGGTTTGCAATGTTTGAGGCTTTTGCAGTCGTTCAGATTATTATCTGCATACTGCTTGTCGTAATAATCCTTCTTCAGGAAGGTAAAAAAGGAATGGGAGCTATTTTCGGTGGTTCAAGCAGTTCCGTTTTCGGAGCAAGAGGCGCTGGAAATATTTTAACAAAAATCACTTCCGTTCTTGCAATCCTCTTTATGCTCAACTCAGTTTGGATGTCCTACATTTCAAGCAGCGACAAATCGGTTGTAAAAATCGAACAGCAGGCTGAAAACACGACTCCGGCTCCGGTTGCGGCACAGCCCGCGGAAGAAAAGAAACCGGAAGCGGTTGAGCAGAAAAACGAGCAGAAAGAAGAAGCTCCTGTCGAAGAACAGAAACCTGCTGAAGAGCAGAAAGAAGCTCCTGCTGAATAAACACAGCAGGCAGCTTCGGCAGAAGCCGATTGTTCCTTTTTATTTGAGTTTTTTCCCTCCGGTGCAGGAGTGGTGGAATTGGTAGACACGTAAGACTAAGGATCTTATGCCTATTGTTGGTGTGGGGGTTCGAGTCCCCCCTTCTGCACCATCTTTTATTTTTTCAATATTTTTTGGATTTTGAATGTCGTTTTTTTGGTTGTTTCTCTTTTCTTATCTTTTTGAGAAAGACTCCATTCTGGAAAAAGCGGAAAACAACGGTTTTTTTTATAAAGTTGCCGATATCTCGGAAGTTTCTGTCTGTCAACCTGATAAAAACTCGGCATGCGTAAAGCATGGCGGAAAGACTTATATTGCAAAAAAGAAAGATAACTTTGCTGTTGAGACTGAAATTGTTAACGACAACATACATCTGACCCTTTCGCCTGATCCAGCCTACATTTCATATTTTCTATATGTCCAGACAAACTGCGAAATACACAAAGTGCAGATCACAAAAAGAGAAATCGTTCTTGAGGAAAAAGCAACAAACATCTCAAGGCTTCAGATAACAGGAACCGGCATCGGAGGCCCTGAAATTCTTTGGAGCAGGAAATTCAAAGACGAAAAGCTGCCTCCTTTTTCAAAAGATTTCGACACATCCATGAAATCTTTAAGGAAATCTTGTAAAAAGCCCACTATTTCTCTTGACAAAAGACTCGAAGACGCTGCTCAAAAATCTCTTGAAAAAGTACAGAACGAAGGATTGAAGCACTATTCATCAAAAGACGGAGGCATTCGCCACAGCGGAGTTCACAAAAAAATTCTGGGTGAGAATCTTTTTACCGCAAAAAATGAAGCCGAAGCATGGAAAATGCTGGTTTCAAGCCCGTCGCACCTTTACAATCTCATAAATCCACAGTTCAAACACTATTTTTACGCAATAAAAAAAGAGAAAGACGAAGTGATCGGCGCGATAATTTTTTCAGAGTGAGCTGAATATTATTTTTTCCTGACACATCTTGCATAGCCGAACGAACTCATGCCTGATGTAGTTGTAGCAATGATTGCAGGATCGGAAAAATCAAGCTGGAACGACATGGCAACCGCACCCTGAACAGCAGAAGAAGACCAGTATTTCCCGCAGTAATCACCCCAGACATCGTCAAAATAGCAGCCTTTCGGGCCGTTTCCCTGCATTATTTCTGGCGACGGATTGGAGCAGGGAGTATCATTTCCATTTTTCTGCCCTTTTATTACACAAGACGTCTGGAGACATTTTGAAGTTACTTTGCATCTGCCTCCGCTTTCAAGATCCGAATAACCTTCAACAATTCCGCGAAGTTCGTCTATTGTAGGCAGTCTCCAGTCGTTATGACCGGCATAATCAAGGTCTCCGCAGAACTTTACGGCCTCGGAATAAGCCATCTGGTTAAACAGATTCAGCGGATCTGAACCATCGGAATAATACCACATCAAGCCCTTTCCGACGACAACATTCTTATCATTTTCCGTTTCAAGAGAATAGCTCCCTTCGCTTCCACCGCACGCGGCAAGGAAGGATGTTAAAAAAAGAGCAAAAACAATTTTTTTCATAAAGACAACCCCTTTAATTTATTAAAAAAACTAATTATTCAGCATTTCCAGCATAAGTTTAAGCGCGACTTCGACCGCGCCGAAATCAGGAAAGAAAAGGTTTGAATGAAGAGAAATCGGCTCCACTTTTGGATTTTTGCGGCAGCCTACCCAGAACATGATTCCGCTCCACTTTTTCGAGAAATATCCGAAATCTTCCCCGACCAAATCACCTTTTTTATAAATGCACTTTATCCCGTGCTTTTCCGCAGCTACTTTGAGTTTTGCGAAAAGTTCAGGCGTGTTGCGGACTTCGATATATTCGCCTAAAATTGTGAGTTTTGCGGTGCAGCCGTAGCTTTCGGCGCATCTTTTCGCGGTATCTTCGACTATTTTAGTGCCAGTAGCCATCATTTCGGACGTGAACGAACGCAAAGTTCCTTCAATTTTGGAATATCCCGAAACGACATTTCTCGCCGTTCCCGAAACGAGTTTGCCGAAGTGGGCGTGGAAAGTATCGTTCGGATTTATGGTTTTGCGGATATTGTGCTCTACAACCGTGAGGAATTCCGCTGCCGCAGCGAGAGCGTCGTGACCGCGTTCAGGAAATGCCGCGTGTGCTGTTTTGCCTTCGAAAACGACATCGACTTCACGCGGGATTGCAAAAAGAATGTTGTCGTTTGAGGCGATTTCGCCGACAAGAAAGTCGTCGTTTACGTGGATCGCATGAGCAGCTTCGATATTGTAATCATCAAAAACGCCGCTTTCGATCATTTTTCTCGCTCCCCCTGCTCCTTCCTCTCCGGGCTGAAAGACAAAAAGGATATTTTTTTGGGGAAGTTTTTCTGCAACTTCCATAAGAATTCCGCAAAGAACAGTCATGTGGATGTCGTGGCCGCATGCGTGCATAACTCCTGGATTTTTGGAAACGATCTCATGATCAGGACTTTCATCGACCCTGATCGCGTCCATGTCGGCACGGAAAAGTTTGTAAGGAGCCTCACCGCCGTTGTGATAATCGATAACTATCGAAGTGAGGAACGGGCGCTTGACTGTGAAAAGCGGTGAGCCTTTCGCGACTTCGTTAAAAAAACCTAGAATGATCTCAGCCGTTTTGAACTCGTTGAACGAAGGTTCCGGCGACTCGTGCAGAGTTCTGCGGAGTTTTTTAAGTCTTTCAAGATCCATTTACTTCTCCTCAAGAAGGACCTGTACCGCCTTTTCGACCTGCGGATCGCGTCCTTCGATTATGTTGTTCGGGAGCATCGGAACTACAAAATCTGGAACAAGTTCGTTGTTTTCGAGATATTTTCCATCGTTTCCGATAATTCCTATCTGCGGGATGCCGAAGTAGAGCGATTCGTCAAGAAGAAGCGGCCACCAGACTGCCGTAGCCGTTCCCGCAACGGGCATTCCGACGATTTTTCCGAGTTTGAGTTCGCGGTAAGCATACGGGAACATATGGGCATCGCTGTAGTTGCCTTCGTTTACAAGGAGAACTGTCTTTTTCGTCCAGCGGTCCTGAGGATCTCCGCCGAAATTTTTGACTCCACGATGGCTGTACTGCGTGTACTTCTTGCCGCCGAAAAGAACGGAAAGCTCGTCGTGAAGCCATCCGCCGCCGTTAAATCGCGTGTCGATGACGATTCCTTCAGCGTTGCTGTAACGTCCCATGATCTCATCGAAAATCGTCTTGAAACTTTCTCCGTCCATGCCGCGGATGTGGACATAGCCTAATTTTCCTTCAGAAAGTTTTTCGACTCTTTCGCGGTTAATCTTAACCCATCTGTTGTAGAGAAGCTCGAATTCAGCTCTGTAACCGATCGGTTTCACGACTTCATCCCAGTGTTCAGAAGTCATCGGATTCCAGAGAGAAAGTCTTACTTTCGTATCGGCGGTACGGTTCAAAAGTTTGTCGAAACTTTCCGCAGTTACGGCGAGACCGTTGATCTTCTCGATCACAGTCCCTGACTTGATCTTGCTTTCAGCCTTGTCGAGCGGGCCTCCTTTCATGATCTCGTCGATCTTCACGCCGTTTTTGTCGAATGAGTAGAAAATTCCAAGTCTTCCCGAAGCATCGCTAAGCGCCATGTAAGGCATATATCCGCTTCCTGTGTGGGAAACGTTGAGTTCTCCCAGCATTTCGGAAAGAAGTTCGCTGAAATCGTAGTTATTGTTGATGAAGGGGATGAATTTTGCATATTCATCCTTGTATTTCGCCCAGTCGACGCCGTGAAGGCCTGTATCGTAGAACTTGTCGTTCATCGTTTTCCAGACATATTCGAAAAGGTATGCGTATTCCGCATTTTTGTTGACCGAAAATTCGGCGTTCGGAGAAACAGGTTTCATTTTTCCGTCAGCAAGACCAAGTTTGTTAGCTTTTCTCAAAGCAAGGATGAAAAGCGAAGTTCCTGTACTGTCGGAAACAATCGAAAACTGCGGATCGTCCCAGAAAGCGATATTTCTCGGATGCGGAATCGAAGAAAGCTGTTTTTCGCTTTTTTCGCGAAGGTTGAGAGCGACAATTCTGATTTCGGCAGGTTCGTAACTCATGTAGTAAAGTGTCTCACCATCCTTTGAAACGGCATTTTCGACATAATTTGCCGGATTGAGGGAAACTTTTACGATCCTCTCTTCGATTTCGTTTTTGTCGAAAGCAACCGGTTCCTTCTTTTCCTCGGGCTTTGCTGCCGGAGGCTGCTGTGTCGGCGGAACATTTTTAGCCTCAGCCGCTTTCTTGTTAGCCTCGGCTTTTTTCTCGATGTCGATTTCCTCTTTTGTTTTCTGGAAGTTGTCGAAACCTTTTTTGTTGAGGAAGAAAAGGAAAAGCTCCTTTCCACCTATCCACGATATGAACTCACCGTTTCCGCTCCATTTGGGCAGAGCGTCAAAAGTTCCCGAATTCGAGATGTTTACAAGTTCGCCGCCTTTTGCCTCGACTATGCCGATTTCACCGCTCCAGCGCTCTCTGTCGTTGAATACGACTGCAAGGCGCGTGCTGTCGGGAGACCATGAATACCACTGGTCGCCGTCGATGTAGGAGACATTTTTCTCGCCCGCCATAACGGTCGTGTGGGTGTTTTTCTCGGTATCGAAAACAACGAGTTCCGTTCTGTTTTTGAGGTATGCGATTTTCTTTCCGTCAGGAGAATAGTAAGCCTGGAATGCGTTGAAATCGCCCGAAATCACTTCTTTCTCGCTGATTTTCGTAGAAGTCGAGAAATATGGCTCGTTTTCGTCATCCATCGATGTTTCGTAGACTTTCCAGACACCGTCGCGGAACGAAGAGTAAAGCAGTTTTCTGTTTTCGGGATGAAAGTTTACCCATCTTTCTTCGTTCGGAGTGTCGGTGATTCTTTTTGTCGTGCCTGTTTCGGTGTTTACGACATAGATTTCACCGCGAAGAACAAGCGCTGCCTCGCTTCCGTCAGAATTTGGAGCAACTTCGTCAGCAGCCGAAAGCATAGCGCGGATCTCGTTTCCTTTCATTTCCACGCTTGAGAAAACTTCGAGTTTTACGGGTTCTTCACCCTCTTTCATCGTGTAGATCTGGCCGTCGTATGAAAAGCAGAGAAGCCCGTTTTTACTTCTCGAAAGAAATCTGACAGGGTTGGTGTCGAATTTAGTGAGCTGCGTTTTCGCGCCTGCCGCAGAGCGTTTCCAGACGTTGAGTGAGCCGCTTTCTTCGCTCAGATAGTAGATATCTCCGTTTTCGCCGAAGACTGGGTTTCTGTCCTCGCCTGCGAAATCGGTGAGTTTTTCGAACTTTTTGACTTCCGTATCGTATTCCCAAAGGTCTCTTGCATTGCTTGAAACATGATGCTTGCGCCAGTCGCTCTCGTATCCTTTTTTGTCGTGATAGATGAATTTCCTGCCGTCAGCGCTGATGTTGAGGTCAATAACAGGGAACGGGAGCTCAAGCTTTTCGGCGCCGCCTTCTGCCGGAACGGAGTAAAGCTGAGGCAGACTTCTTGACGGGAAAAGCGAACTTTCTTTCGTGCCGACTCTCGGAGAATTGAAATAAACGAGCGAATCGTCGGGCGAGAAAGCCATCGGAATATCGTTCGCGGAGTGGAAAGTAAGTCTCTTCGCGTTTCCGCCGTTTTTTGAAATCGTGAAAATATCAAGGTTTCCGAAGCGGCTGCTTACGAATGCGAGCGTTTTCCCGCTATTTGCCCAGACAGGCCTCGACTCGTAAGACGGAGCCGAAGTCAGAGCGCGGGCAAAACCGCCTTTTGCCGGAACAATGTAGATATCCCCCATGAACGCAAAAGCGATCTCGTTTCCGTCGGGAGAAATCGCGGGATAGCGCATCCAGCTAAGCAGATTCCCGTTTTCCTGCACCGCAACAGAATCATCGGCCACTTCGACATTGACGATTTTGTTAACGGGTTTTTCAACCTTTTTGTTGATTTCGATTCCTAAAAATTTGTCGAGCTGCTGGCACGAAACCGCCAGAAACATGAGCGAAACTAAAGCAAAAAACCTTTTCATAAGACCTCCATAGTCATAAAAATCGTTGATTTTTACAACGCAAAGCACTTTCAGTCAAGGCAAAGTGCATATTTAGGGGATTTTTATCTGAATGCGGCTTTCAGTCGCTCCAGATCCTCTTTCGTTCCCGCAGCAACGAGGACATCGCCCGCTTCGAGCGTTTTTGTCGGCGACATCGTTCCCTTCCCTGTCGATTTTTCGCGAACTGCAAGGACTAAAACGTTGAAATTCTCGCGCAGTCTGAGATCGATAAGGTTGTGTCCCCACATTTTTTTGTTCGTAGAGAGAGCCTCGATGCGGTATTCGTCCTCGAATTCGATGCTGTACTGTTCAGTCCCTTCGCCGCGCTGGACAGTTTTCAGCATATTCGCCTTCGAAAGGATCTCGCGGTGATAGAAATCAATGAGATCGTGTTCATGGATGCAGCCTACGACCTTGCCTTCGTCAGAAAGGACAGGCAGTTCGATGACTTCGCGCTTTATCATGAACCTCATCGCCTGAGAAAGCGGAGTATCGAGTTTCACTGTCGGGAAAGTCGTGTCAAGAAGGTCGCTTGCAAGGACCATTGTGCCGATCGCGTCGTAATCGACTTTGTTGTTCGAACTGAAAACGCCGTTTATCGCACCCAGATATTTGCCCGAATCGTCAACGACATACGATTCAAAGCGCTCCTTATCCCTCATTTTGTCGAGAATCTGCGGCAACTGCTCGTCCTTGTGGACAACGACGCATTCAGGGCGGAGGCAGAGCTGGACATGGTTTTCGTTCATGATCGAAGCCTCTTCGCTGTCGTCAATCGCGATCCCCTCTTTGTAAAGCTGGTAGTTGTAGATCGAAAAAACGCTCATCCGCTTTGAGATCAAGGTCGCTACGACTGTTGCAAGCATAAGCGAAGGAAGCATATTGTAGTCCCGCGTGATCTCGAAGACGAGAAGAAGCGAGGAGATCGGTTCCTGCGTCGCGGCACCGAGAAGCGCGCCGATTCCGACAGAAGCGAAACTGATCCCTATCGAGGGGCCGAATTCGGGATAAAATATCGGAATTATTTTTCCGAAACCAAGACCGAAAATGTAACCCACAAAAAGTATCGGAAGGAAAATTCCCCCCGAAGCTCCGCTTGCGAATGCTATCGAAAGGAAAACAAGCTTGAGAAGGGCGATGCCGATGAGAAACGACGGTGTGAAGCCGTTTCCGGCAAGCATCATGTCCTTTCCTAAACCGAAAATTTCTGGAACAAACGGAACAGTCAGCGCGAACGGAAGAAGAAGGAGCGGAATGTGGATAAATTCAGGCAGTTTTGCCTTCACTCTGTCAAAAATATTCGAATTGAAGTATGTGAGTTTGATGAGCCCTACTCCCAGAAGAGCGTTGATGAGGCCAAAAGTCGTGAAAAGGAAAATTTCGGTTCCCGAACTGATTTCGGCGCTGAAACCGAGTGCCGCAGCCGGAAGAGCGGTGTGTCCCGGCATGAAATAGGAACCGAAGAAACTTGCCGTAGCCGCCGAAACGACGATAGGCGTCAAAGTTCCGATAGCATAGTTTCCGAGGATAGTCTCGACCGCAAAAATAGTTCCTGCGATAGGAGCGTCAAAAGCGACAGCAAGACCTGCAGCCGCGCCGCATCCGACAAAAAGTTTGATACGCGATATCGGCATGCTTAAAAACTGTCCCAGAGTCGAACCCAGAGACGATCCGATCATGATGATCGGTCCTTCGTTGCCGAGCGGAACACCCGTTGCAATCGAAAGTGACGAGGTTATCATTTTGAAAATAGCAAGTTTCGGAGGCATGATCCCGTTATTCAGTTTCAAAGTTTTGAGGAGAAATCCGAAACCCGCGCCTCCGCTTTCCTTGCAGATGTAACGGATAATGAACCCGCTGATGAAAACACCGGTAATGGGAAGAGTGAACTTGTACCACATCGGGAGCTTCTTGAAAGCCTCGACCGCTGCGATCGTAGGTGCGCCGATAAAAAGTTTGGAAAGAGAATCTATCATCCAGTTGAAGCAAAGGAACGCGCATCCGGCTAAAATTCCGATAAGAACCGCCGCAAAAATTAAGAACGTTCCCTCTTTCAGTTTCGCTTTTTCGAGGAAATTTTTTAATTTAAAGAAAGATATTTTTCTCATGATTTTTTTCTGTATATTTTCAAAGTGTCGTTTCCGAGTTTTTCCGAGTGAGTGAGATCAAAGGAATTTTCAAAAAGTTTTTTGGTTTCTTCATCAAAAAGTTTCAGCCCGCTTCCAAAAATTTTTTCCGATTCGATGAGCTGCATTTCATCGATCAGAGCTTCTTTCAAAAAGGCTTTCGCGAGGTTTGCACCACCTTCGACTAGAACTGAATTTATTTTGTATTTTGTGTAAAGAATTGAAAGAGCAACTTTTAGTTCAAAATTTTCGGGTAAAATTTCGATTTTAGCCCATTTCGAGCTGATTTCATGCGCTTTATTGGCACTTGTGAAGATTATCGGATCTCTTTTCATCACCTTTGAATCCAAATCAAGTGAGAAATTGCGGCTGAAAATAACCGGCTGCGGGTCAAAACCATCTACCAGCCTGACTGTAAGCATGGGATCATCGATATTTACGGTGTTTGCACCGACTGCGATCGCGGAATGAGCACTTCTGAGTTTATGTACATAAATTTGAGCCTCATTCCCTGAAATCATGCACCTTTCACCCACTTTATCGGTGATGAATCCGTCGCTGCTGAGTGCTATTTTTGCCGTCACCCACGGAAGATTGGTTCTGATCCCCTTAAAAAAGAAACGGTTTATCTCTTCGACTTCTGGCGCAAAACCCTTTAGCGTAAAGGTTTTCACGCCGTTTTGCCTTAAAAATTCGATTCCGCCGCACGCTTTTTTGTTTTCCTCTTCTTTTGCGACGAAAACTCTTTTGATACCAGCTTCCAGTATAGCTTTCGCGCATGGCGGAGTCTTTCCGTAGTGATTGCAGGGTTCAAGTGTCACAGCCATGTTGAGTCCCGGCGCTTTGAAACCGAGTTTTCTAAGTGCGTCAGCTTCGGCGTGGTCACGACCATATTCCTGAGTGAAACCTTCCGAAACGATTTTTCCCTCGTCGTCAAAAATCACAGCCCCGACTTTCGGATTGGGATAGGTTTTCACCGTCGCCAGTTTTGAAAGTTCGACAGCCCTTTTCATCATCGCGGAAACGATATTTTCGTCTATCTCAGCCAAAGCACTCTCCTTGTTAACAAAGCCTCCCCCTTTTATGGAAATAAATATTACTGTCAAATTTTTCAATCCTATGTATAATCTCCCGTTTTATTGTCTTTTTTTGGAGAAAACGATGCCGGCATTACTTAAAACACTTGCAATTATGCTTTGCGCCGTGCTGATCGCATGCGGCGGCAGTTCGTCAGATGAGGAAAACGAAATACCTGATGAAAACGTACCGGCTGGCGATTCCGATGCAGCAACGCCGGATGAAAACGATGAAGATCCGAATCCGGTTTCCGATACTGACAGCGCGGTCGAAGAAAACGATGAAGACGAAAACAGCGATGCGGATTCTCCCGAAAACGATAACGAAACTCCTGGAGACGACAGCGATCCTGAAGAGCTTCAGACAGGCGGGATCTACATTTTTTCAGATTTCGACGGATCGGGAAACGCCCAGTCGAGAGAGATCCTTGGAAACGGCGGATTTTTCGGCTTTTCTATCATGACGCTAAGCGACAAATACTGGGCTGTAAGCGCGATCCACGAGTCTATCCCAGCCTTTGACTGGGACAAGGCGACAGGAAAACTCTACATTTTCGAAAAAGAGAAAAAAATCGAAAAACTTGAAGATGCCGCTTTCGTGCTGAACCATCCCGAAAAATCGCTCAATGTCGGCTTCGGTTATGCGGCAACTGAACTTTGCGATATCAACGGCGACGGCTTTGACGATCTTGCGGTTTCTTCGCACCTTGCACCATTCGGAGATCTTTACGCAGCAGGTGAAATCGTTGTTTTTTACGGTGACGCTTCGGGCTGGAATGAGGAAAACACTTCGATTTCGCGCCTTTCCGACAAATATATCCAGAAAGCGGACAGCATAAGCCAGTCTCTTGTATGCCTTGACTACGACAGCGACGGTTTTGCCGATATCTTTGCAGGCGGCCAGAACGCAGGGCCTGAGCTTAATGGCGGCGGAAGTCAGGGAATGGTCGCCATGTTCAAGGGAAGCGCGCAAGGTCTTTCGGAGCACGAAAATTCGGTTCTCCTTCCCGATGTTGAGGAAAAAGCGCAGTATTTCGGCAGCGGAATGCTTGTCAAAGACTTCAACGGCGACACCCTGCCCGATTTAGTTATTGCCGGCTGGGGATTGAAAGAAAGCGGATCTTCGTCAAATTCAGGCGGAGTCTACATTTATCTCGGCGGAGAAAACTGGTTTGCCGGCGCTTCGAAAAAGATTTTCGGTGAAGCTGATTCGCAGTTTGGAAGCGCTTTGAAAATCATAGAAATAGGCGGAAAAAAATATCTGGCAGTTCTTGCCCCGAAAGACAAAAACTACGGAACGGTCAACTTCTACGATCCGGCTGAAAATTTCGCCGCGAGAGGCCGTTTTTCGTTCCCGTCAGCCTTTGCGGAAGAAGGAAACATTTCCGATTTCGATACAATTAAAATATCGGCTGACACCGATCTTATCGTTGTCGGCGGCAAAACTTTCGGCAACGGCGGCATGACATACTGTGCAACGATCAACAACAAAACGATATCGGAACCTGAAGTATGCAGATTCCAGCCCGATTCACCTGAAGGAGGCTTCGGATATTCGGTCAAAAATACCGGAAACGGCGAAATTGTTGTCGGAAAGCCTGAATATATCCACAGATTCTAAGGTTTTATGGGAAACGGCAGATTTTTCTACTCACGCAATTTCGTAACTTCGTTTGCTCACGGACTTCACAAGCGGATATACCACTATTTTTTCAGAAAATTCGATGTCGAAATTCCCGATCCTAACGGCTTTGAGGCACTGAAAAACAGAGATGAAAACGACAAAAAGCGCCTTATCATCTACATTTCAGGGCGCAACAGCAAAATCGAGCAGTTCCTTCTCAACGGATTTATGATCGAGAACGGAATAACACCTCCCACCCACTCTTTCGGCCCGAAAACGCGCTTTTTCAGACCGCTCAGCGAACTCTGGAAGATGTTCATCTCAATTTTCACTCCCTCTATAATCAAAGAGAGGTTCATCGAATCGCTCTACATTCCTGTCGATTCACCCGAAGAACTCAGCATTGATCCTGTTTTTGCCGAAGTTTACCGCAAACTCAGGCATCAGGAGGCGACTCTGATCCCCGTCATCACGCTCTGGGACAAAAATTTAGACAAAAAGAACCGCTGGGAGTGGATAAACCAGCTTATCGGGCACTACAACTTCTGGTCAACGTCATGGGAACTTCTCATGTTCATGCTGAAACGAAGAAAACTGACGCTCAGAATCGGCATTTCTTCATCGGCAAAACTCGAAGATTCGGAAGAAGTTTTCGTACGTAAACTGTGCGATCTGATGAACACTTCAAAACGCAATGTCGTCGGCGCAGCACTCAAGAACTGGCTCGATCTCAAAAATGAAACTCTGTTCAAAATGGAGCTCTCCTCACAGGAAGAGAAGCGCTCGGCAATAAAAATAATGAACTCGATGTCTTCTGAATACAGCCCGCTATATGCCGAGATACTCTCCTATTTCCTCGGGAAAATTTTGAACGCCCGTTTTTCAAGATTTGTATATTCAAACAATGAAATCAACGATTTATGCAAGCTGTGCGCCCTTTCTGAAACAAACACTGTTTTCGTTCCGACACACAAAAGCTACTTCGACTATCTGATACTCAACTACATTCTTTACCGTGAAAAAGTGACAGTTCCCCTCGTTGCAGCGGGAGACAACCTCGATTTTTTCCCCCTCTCGCCGGTTTTGAGAAGAATGGGGGCGTTCTTCATAAGAAGGAAAATTCAGGATGACGAATTTTATAAAAAAATCCTCACGACTTACCTTGAGCAGATCGTAACGGCAGGCTACAACATCGAATTTTTCATCGAAGGAGGCCGTTCGAGAAGCGGAATGGTGCGTTCTCCGAGAACCGGAATGCTCAGAATGCTTGCCGAAATCACGAAGGCGACAAACCGCAAACTCTACATCGTGCCGGTTTCCCTGACTTACGAAAAACTCAAGGAAATCGAGGATTACAGCAGGGAAAAGCAGGGTGTAAAACAACCCGAATCTGAACACTTTCTCAAAAAACTTTTCACACTTTTCAAAGCGAACTACGGTCCTGTTTACGTCAGATTTTCGCAGCCGATCTATCTCAACACAAAATTTACAGAAGAAACGGCGCTCAGAATCGCTGAAATGCAGGAAAAAGCCTCGGTTATCAGTTTTTCGGCAATTTTTTCGGCTGTTTTTATGGGTTTTGAGAGCCTTTCGATCAAAGAACTCATCGAAAGAATGGAGCAAACCGTTGAGATCCTCCGCACACTTCCTGACATCGAAACAGCCTACGCACTTAACAACCTCGATGTAAACTGCTCGAAACTTACGTCCACACTCCTCAAAAAAGGAGATCTGATACAAAAAGGAAAACATCACGAAGAAAATCAAGAACTTACGATATCAAAAGATTCTATCCCCGAGTTCTCGTTCTACAAAAATTCGGCGGCATTCGCATTCGCGCCATTCTTCTGCGAACTTTTCCGCGACACGGAACTTTACACTTTCGTAAGCGAGTTTCTCGAAAACACGATCATGGGTTACTACGAATCGATCAATTCCGAAAATCAAATCGATGTTTCTGCCCTTCCCGACTGGTTCAAGACGATGCTAAGAAAATTTTTCGAAGACAAATTCGCAATTTTCGGCACGGTTCTCGAACTTTTGGGAGAAGGCGGCATTTTGAAAGAAGAAAAATCAAGACACTCCGAAATAGTCAGAAAACTTCTTCCGAAAGTAAGCGAAAAAATCCCGTCAGCCACGGCTGACGAAATCTACGAAATGCTCTTCTTCCTCGAAAAGAAAGGCGTTCTGAAAGAAAATCTCACAATTTTCGATAAAGAATTGTCTCAGGAATTAGCCGATAAAATCAAGACTCTGAATTAAAATCTGGTGGAGATGGCGGGAATCGAACCCGCGTCCAAAAAGGGGGAAAGTCGGGCGTCTACGTGCGTAGCTGTCTGTTTTAATGAGTGTTCAGGCTCCCAGCAGCAGGATCCCTCTCACTTTTTCGCAATTGATTTCGCTTCCCTCGCCCTGCGAAAAGGCTCAGGTCGCTATTCCGCTGTTTGGCGCCCTATCTGAAGCCGCGGACAAGCCGCAGTAGGACGGGCAGGCTTAAGCTACCAATGCAAAATTATTATTTGCGTTTCTTATTTTGCCGCTTTTTACGAGGCCAGCGGCGCCTCG
>DBYV01000031.1:0-321 GCA_002310995.1 bacterium UBP6_UBA1177
GAGCCGTCACACCATCTTGCAACAAGAGCTTCAACTGAAACAGGAAGAGATGCCGCTTCAACTGTGAATGTCGAATAGTGATTAGTCTGCGAAATCATTGTGCTCGAGCTTGTTCCCATCATTATCGGGTCGCCCGCTGCTGCCGTCATGATCGGATCTCCTGCTGCATTTGCCATGATCGGGTCTCCTGCCGCTGCCGACATGATCGGATCTCCTGCCGCAGAAGTCATTATCGGGTCGCCTGCTGCACTTGTCATGATCGGATCGCCTGCCGCGGCTGTCATTATCGGATCTCCTGCTGCCGAAGTCATAATCGGGTCG
>DBYV01000031.1:502-20496 GCA_002310995.1 bacterium UBP6_UBA1177
AGAACATCATAACTGATTGAATTTATTTTATTTCCGTTCTTCTTTACAACAGTACCTTTCGGGATGACGCCGTAAATACCGTCATCTATTCTGAACGAAATATTCTTCGATCTCTCGTTCAGATAAACCGTGCCCCCGCTCTTTCTCTGCAAAAAGAGAACTGTCGCCGAATCCTGGGAAACGGTGTCGTTTCCGGCAGTAAGTTTTGCTCTTGCTACATATTCGCCGGGATTTGAAGTCGTGAATTTGTAGACAGCAGCCTCTGCCGATTTGTTTTTCAAAGTCCATTGGATTTTGAAACCGGAAGCAACTTTTGTGCTGCCGCCTTCTACGCTGAAATTTACATTGCTGTCGGCTCTTTCACCGATTACGATTTCAGTTTTGTCGGAAACAACTCTGAAACCGTTGAAGAATTTCGCAAATTCAGGTGTTTCCTTCTTTGCGTCTTCAGCTATTTTTGAAGAAAGCGTTTCGTTGTTTGTCGTGTTGAGATAGTTTGAAAGAAGTTTGAGACCTTCTTGGATACCCGAAAGCTTCGAGTAATCAAGCTCGCCCAGCCATTCACCCGTTCCGAGTTTTGTGTAAGTACGGATTTTTGTTTCACTTTTACGCAAATCAGAACAGGTTTTATCAAGAAGATATGCCGCAGTCGTGATTTCCGAAATATTTGCAACGTGGTCGCTCATGCCTTTGAAGCAGCTTGCAAAGTCTCCAGCTTTTACGCAGTAGGTCTTTGTCGCCGAAATGTCTGCATTGAATGAATATTTGCCGTTTGAATTGGTATTGGCCGAAACTGTTTTTGTGTTCTGGCCGCATTCATAAAGCGCTGCTTCAATTCCCGAAACATCTCTGCCGATCTGGTAAACACCAGAAATCTTGTGGTTTTCGGTCGTTTCCGCAACGACAGGTTCTGTGTCACCTGTATCAGTGTCTGTATCGGTGTCAGGAGTCGTGTCACCGCTATCCGTTGTGTCAGTGTCTGTATCGTCAGTTGTATCTGAAGTGTCAGTGTCATCGGTTTCCGGTATATCGTTGTCCGTTGTTCCGCTATCCGTTGTGTCCGTGTCGTCAGTGGTATCACTTGCATCGGCATCATCGGTGTCCGTTATATCGTTATCCGTTACAGCAGTATCCGAAATGTCGGAATCGTCACCGGGAAGACAGACATCGTTCTCCTCGTCGCAGACAAGACCTTCATTACAGGTTTTGTTCGGATAACATGCGCCGTAAAGCTCACCCTGCTTCTTGCCTTTGTTGTCACTGCCGCTGTCGCCGCAGGAAGAAACAAAAAACAACATTGCACATAAAAGTACAAGAACAACAAAAAACTTCTTCATCTCAAAACTCCTATCAGAAAAAAAACAATCATCTTAAAAAAACGCGCGCGTTAGAATACAAAAATGATGAAAAATAGCAATTTTTAGACGAATTAAATGTGATGATTAAATTTTCGGGAATTTAAAAAGGATTATTCAGCGGTCTCGCCTGCTTCTTCTTTTCCTTCCCAGAGGAAATCAAACCAGCCGGTAAGTGCGATGGTGAAAATGTGGGTGTTGTATTTGTTCTTGTAGTAATCCGTCTGGCTGTAGTCTTTATCATATCCGTGTACAGTCTCTCTGATAAAGTTGTAGTCGAATTCTACGCCTGCATAATCGCAGAAGTTGTAGATGAATGCAAAGTCTATGCCCATCGTCGTATTTTTGCTGTCTTCGATGAAAGTGTAAAGGTAAGGCTGCTTGAAGTAGGAGAACCTTGCCATAATGTCGAACCAGTAAACATGTGTGTAAGGCATAACGAAGAAACCCCAAGGATTGTATGTGCTCTTGCCCCAGATCATTCCGTCGTTTCCGTCACGGATGAAACGAGCATCCTGATAGTAGTCTCCGCCGATATAAATGTTTGCGTACGGGTTGAAAATCGATCTGCTTGAATAAGCAAATTCACCCATGAAACCGACATTTACATCATCATTGATCTGATATCCAAGGTCAGTTCCGATTGTAAAGATTACATTCTTTTTGTTTGCAGCGTAGTCGTTTCTGCCGATCTCGTCATTTTTTACAACAAGATTTTCTTCAATCTTGTTATTTTCATCAAGATAGGTTCCGTTAGTCGTGTTGAATATGCCGTATTCACTGTCTTCGTCATAGCCGATGTATGCACTGCCGACAACCAGAGAGAAAGCAGCTGTTGCATAGAACTTGCTTTCATATTTGTATCTAAGATCGAATCCGAATGCAGGATCTTTGAATTTATCTTCGCCGTCAAGCATCGTTTCGTTTTTGCCGTTGAACACAAAGAGTGTGAGACCAAGATCCATCTTGTCTCCAAACAGGAAATCAAAACCGAGAGAAACACCGACATCTCTGAAAGCGCCGCCAAGGAAATCGTTTTTGATCGCCGAGTGAGCGAACGTGATTTCATGGTCGTATCCGCTTTCGATTCCGAACGGCATTCCGAAAAGACCTGCCTGAACTTCTACATTGAGACCGAATGTTCCGGCAGCATTTCTGTATGAAGGATGAACCATGCTGAAAGAAACGTCCTTGAGAATATCAAGAGCGTTGGGCTTATCGCCAGTCTCGGCAAATTCAACAGGATTTGCATAGTTGGTCGGAAGTTCATCGTCATGATCGTAGTTGATTTCGACATCTTTCGTGGTGGTCAAACCTTTTGCAAGATCTGCAAGGATTCTGCCGTTGAACATGTGGTTTCCGCCTTTGAGGTCGATAACAGCGTTGTCAACGCTGAATCTGTAGCTGCTGTGCGGAAGCACGTTGCCGCCGAAAGTATATATCGAGTTGGAAATTGCGCTGAAAGCATTGACTGAGAAGAATGGTTTTGTATCGAAAGGAGCGATTTTACCATCGCCTTCCGCAGCTGGAGCAGCTTCAGCAGGAGCAGCCTCTTCTTTCTTTTCTTCTGCGGGCTGAGCAGCGGGTGCAGGTTCTTCCTTCTTTTCCGCAGCAGGTTGAGCAGCCGGAGCCGGCTCTTCCTTCTTGGGTTCCTGCTTGTATTGGTTCAGATACTGCTGATAGAGATCCATCGAATTGTCCTGAGCAAACAGGGAAAACGAAACTGCGATAAGAAACGCAGCCAAAAAGATTTTACGCATTTAAACCTCCATAAAAAACAAAAAGTCAAAACACAAAATCCCGGTAGTTTTAAACATTATTTAAGAAAAATCAAGCGAAACACCGCTATTTTCGCTAAAATAAAAGGAAATTTCAGAAAAACTTTCATAATAAAGCCAAATGTTCTCTGAGTAAAAACATTTTTTTCATGACAAAGCTATTTTTTCTGTTGTTCCCTATTTCAAATTCGTAAAATCCGACTACAATGGTTTGTTTTTTCTGATGCGAGGCACGATGTTCTATTTTCTTATAATAATTCCTGTTCTGACATTTTACATTCTTCTTTCTTTCATCATGTTTCCCCTTCATCTCCTTACTAACAGAAAACTAGGCGGTATAGTTTTCAGAAACTGTTCCCGCGTTATGCTGAAAATATGCGGTGTCCGCTGCCGTGTCGAAGGACTTGAAAATATTAAACCGGACGAAACCTATCTGGTTGTATCTAACCATCAGAGCATTGCCGACATTCCGATAATCGGGGCAAATCTGCCGATAAACATCCGCGTTCTCGCAAAAAAAGAACTTTTTATGATTCCTGTTCTCGGTCAGGCAATGTGGCTTTACGACTTCGTTGCAATCGACCGGAAAAACAGGCGCAGTGCAGTAAAAAGCCTTGAAATCGCAAAAAAGAAAATGAAACACTGCTCGTATCTGGTTTTTCCCGAAGGAACGAGAAGCCGCGACGGTCATGTAGGCAAGTTTAAATCGGGCGCACTTATTCTTGCGGAAAACAGTTGCAAAATCCTTCCAGTCGCAATGATCGGGGCAGACAAAATACTCAAAACCGGAGAATTTGACGTTCACTCCGGTGAAGTTAGAGTCAAAATATTCCCTCCGACTCAAATCGTAGAAAACGAGAGCAGACAGGAACTTGCCGAAAGGCTTAACAAACTGATTTCGGACTACATTGAATCGGAACAGTCCTGAGACAACACCTGATTTTAATCTAAATCGTACTTTTCAAAAACAAAGGCAAAGTCTTTTCTGACCTGTTCTTCGGTGAGGCCGAACTGTTCAAGCGAATAGATATGCTCGGTTTTGAAAGTTTTCTGCTTTTCTGACTGCACTTTGAGTGCCGTGGCAAATTTTTCATCTTTTTTTAGGTTACAGAAAGAGATTATCCGCTCGAAAGTGTTGTCGAAATCGGTCATCAGCTGTTTATGCGTAAGAAGCAGAAAATTCGGTGAATTTTTCTTCTTTTCGGCGATTTCGTCGAACATTTTATAATAGAAAAGCGACGTACGGTACATGTTTTTCAGAAATCTCTGCTGAAGCTCTGCCGGCTGAGAACTGTAGTTGTTCAGCGATTCCTGGACCCGTTTTTCGAGCGACATCATCGAAGGAACCGCCTCAAGCGGATTTCTGATTATCAGCATGATGCGCGGATCTTCGTAGATCTCCTCGATCTTATCGACCGCAAAAAGCTGTGCAAACGACTTCGAGAACATTCTCCTGCCCGTTTTCCAGATGTTTTTGCGGTGGATTTCCTGAAGATACTCGGCAAATTTTTCCTGCCCGGCGACTTCGACAAGCTCTTTTTCAAAAGTGTTGCTTTCGTCGAAATCCTGCCAGCAGTAGAAATAAATCCACGAAAGAAGACCGTCGAAGTATCTCATCGAAAGGGCGATGTCGTCAGTTTCCATCGAAAAAAGGTCGGTTTTGTGGATCTTCGGGTCCCAGACTCCGTCAAAAGAGAGATTCTTCACGAGCGGAAGGAACGGTTTTATTATTTTTCTCATAAAAATCGAAGGGAAAACCATCTCCCACATCGCGAAACCGCGCAGTTCATCACAGTTTTCAGTCAGAAAGCGGTGCAGGAAAGTCGTTCCGCTGCGCAAGTGTCCGATTAAAAAGACAGGCTTTTCGATTTTCTGCTTCGCTGCGCCCGGAAAAAATATTTTGTCAAGAAAAAGAGTTACAGTCATCAGCGCGCCTATGAAAGTCCTGAAAATGAGAATTCCTATGTATTTGAAGCGGAAACCGAAAGCCGAATACAAAATTTTGAGGATTTTGAGTGTCTGTGACATTTTTCACCTTTAAAGAATATCCGTATGACTAACGGAAAAGAACGAAAAAAACGGTTACTTTTTGAGAAGATCCCTGATTTCGGTAAGAAGAACGATCTGAGGATCCGGAGCCGGTGCCGGAGCAGCCGCTGCTGCAGCTTCTTCTGCCGCTTTCGTAGCCTTTTCAAGTTTTTCTTTAGCCGTGTTGATTATTTTGATGAAAAGGAAAATCGAAAATGCGACAATGAGGAAATCGAAAGTTGTCTGAAGGAAATTTCCGTATTTCAGAAGGACAGCAGGTTTTGCCGCAACGCCTTCAGCAGCGGGAACTGCTTCTTTCAGAGTGATGGCGAGGTCGGTAAAGTTGACACCGCCGACGATAAGACCGATGAGCGGCATGATGACATCGTTTACAACGGAGGTTACTATTTTGCCGAACGCACCGCCGATGATGATACCGACAGCCATGTCCATAACGTTTCCCTTCATTGCGAAATCTTTGAATTCTTTCAACAGATTTTTCATTTTTTTCTCCCTTATTTGTTCAACAATCTTTTGCTGAGAACTTTGATCATATCCTCAGTCATACTGTCTAAATCGTAGGACGGAGCCCAATCCCACTCCGCTCTTGCGCAGGAGTCGTCCATTTTGTTCGGCCAGCTTTCAGCGATGCCCTGACGGACCGGATCGATGTCGTAATCCATCGTGAAATCGGGGATGACTTTTTTGATCGCAGCTGCAATTTGCTCAGGCTCGAAACTCATCGAAGCGACATTGAAGCAGTTTCTGTGGATAAATCTCGAAGAATCGGCTTCCATTACGCCAATAGCCGCTTTGAGACAGTCGGGCATATACATCATATCCATATAAGTTCCCGCCTTGATGTAGCAGGTGTAGTGATGTTTTTTGATTGCTTCGTAGTAAATATCGACTGCGTAGTCGGTCGTTCCGCCGCCGGGAAGGGTAACATTCGAAATGATGCCGGGGAATCTTACGCCTCTCGTATCGACGCCGTATTTTTTATAGTAGTAGTCGCAGAGAAGTTCGCCCGCGACTTTCGTAACGCCGTACATCGAAGTGGGGCGCTGGATTGTGTCCTGCGGAGTGTTGTCCTTCGGGGTTGCCGGACCGAAAGAGCCGATCGAACTTGGAGTGAAAAGCTGAAAATGAAGCTCTCTCGCGATTTCGAGAAGGTTCATCAAACCACCGAGGTTAATCTTCCACGAAAGTTGCGGCTTCTGCTCGCCGACACTGGAAAGAAGTGCGACAAGATTGTAAACCGCATCAACATTGTATTTTTTGATGATCTCGGAAACACGCGCCGTGTCGAGAATATCAGCCTGTTCATAAATACCGTCGACAAGAGTCGGCGCAAGCTGCGAACGATCTTTCAAATCTGCCGCAACGACATTGTTTTCACCGTAAATTCTTCTGAGTTCGGGAACAAGCTCGCTTCCGATCTGACCGCTGGCACCCACAACAAGAATTTTTTTCATTTTTTTCTCCAAATAAAAAACCATAATCCGTTCTGCTCAATCAGCAGACTTTTACAAACGCGAAAATATAGTCATAAATATTTTCAGCACAAAAAAATTTTCATTTTTAATGTAAAATTTATGGCGAAAATGCGGTTTTGCCCTGCAACAGCCTGCAATCACTAAAATAATCGCCGAAACAACAAAATTTCCTTGACATTCGGAAGTTAATGCGTAATATACCGTCGCTTTTTTTGGTAACTGACATGAGGAAGAGTGTCATGGAATTGACAAAATACAAAAGAAAAGAAGATGTTAAGAGAGAATGGTTCGAGATCGATGCAACGGGCGTCAGACTCGGAAGACTTGCAACAGCTGTTGCAAACATCCTTCGTGGAAAAACAAAAGCTGACTACACACCGAGCGTTGACTGCGGTGATTATGTTGTCATCACAAATGCCGAGAAGATTGACCTTACCGGCAACAAACTGATTGAAAAGAATTATTACCATTATTCAGGTTATCAGAGCGGTATGAAATCGCTTACGGCAGCTGAAATGATTCAGAAGCACCCGGATTACCTTATACTTCACGCTGTAAAAGGCATGATGCCGAAGAACAAGCTCGCGAACCAGATCATGACCAAGCTTAAAATTTTCGCAGGCAACGAACATGACCACGCAGCTCAGCAGCCGACCAAACTCAGAGTTGACGTAACCGGAAAAGTGGAAAAAATTTAACTATTTGGAGATAAAGAATGGAACAGTGGTACGCTACCGGCAAAAGAAAAACAGCAGTCGCTAGAGTTTTTTTGAGACCGGGAAAAGGTGAAATCGTTGTCAACGGTAAAACCACAAAAGAGTATTTTTACACCGACAGCAACATTATTAAAATTGATGCTCCTCTCGCAATCACGAAAACACAGGGTAAATTCGACATCCTCGTTACGGTTTGCGGCGGTGGAATCTGCGCTCAGGCTGAAGCAGTCAGACACGGCATTTCAAAAGCTCTCGTTGAGTATGATCCCGAAATGAGACCGGCTCTCAAGAAGGAAGGTTTCCTGAGAAGAGACGCAAGAATGAAAGAGAGAAAGAAATACGGTCTTCGTTCCGCAAGAGCAAGATACCAGTTCTCGAAGAGATAATATTTTATATACGATTTCTCGGATTTTTCTGCCCCCTCTCCTCAAAAGAGGGGGTTTTTGTGTTTTTTGGAGGTATTTATGTTCAGACCTTACCTTTTTACATCGGAATCAGTTACAGAAGGACACCCTGATAAAGTTGCGGATCAGGTTTCTGATGCTATTCTCGATGCCATTTTAGAACGCGACAGATTCGCCAGAGTCGCTTGCGAAACGTTTGTCACGACAGGACTTGTCGTTGTCGGCGGCGAAATCACGACAAACACTTATGTCGATATTCCTGAAATTGTCAGAAATACGATCATGGAAATCGGCTACAAAGATACAAAAACCTGCGGCTTCGACGGTCACACATGCGGCGTTCTTTCGACTATCGACAAGCAGTCTCCCGACATCGCTCAAGGCGTTAATGCAGGCGAAGGTCTTTTCAAAGAACAAGGGGCCGGTGACCAGGGAATGATGTTCGGCTATGCAACCGATGAAAACAAAGATTTCATGCCGACTCCGATAAACCTCGCGCACCAGCTTGCTTTCAAACTTGCCGAAATCAGAAAAACAGGAGCTGCTCCATTCATTCTTCCCGACGGCAAAACTCAGGTTACAGTCCGTTACGAAGACGATATGCCGGTTGCTGTCGACAAAATCGTTGTCAGCACGCAGCATAAGGAAGAGGCAAACTACGACACAATCAGACAGACTGTTATCGACAAAGTTATAAAACCGGTTATTCCGTCACATCTTATGCACGACAAAACCGAGATTTTCATAAATCCGACCGGCAAATTCGTAATCGGCGGTCCGGTTGCCGATACAGGTCTTACCGGCAGAAAGATTATCGTTGATACTTACGGCGGAATGGGTCGTCACGGCGGCGGCGCGTTCTCGGGCAAAGATCCGTCAAAAGTCGACAGATCGGCATGCTACATGGCTCGCTACATCGCTAAAAACGTTGTTGCGGCGGGACTTGCAAAAAGATGCGAAGTTCAGCTTGCATACGCTATCGGAGTTGCGGAACCTGTTTCAGTTTCGGTTTATGTCAACACTTTCGGCACTGCTGCAACTAAGGAAGCAGACATCGAAAGAGCTGTCAAAAAGTGCTTTGACATGCGTCCTGCGGCAATTATCGAGCAGCTTGACCTCCTTAAGCCCATTTACAAAAAGACTGCATCCTACGGTCACTTCGGCAGAGACTGCTTCAGCTGGGAAAAAACCGACAGAACCGAAGATCTTAAATCTCTAATCTAGTTAAACATAGTCAAAACAGACATCTGTAATATTCAGAAAATCTTGTGATTTCAATCAGATAAAAAGAAATTTATTTCTTTTCTTTAAGTACGGATTCTATCATTGATTCAAAAAATTCAGCCGGTTTTGCGCCGCTTACTTTTTTGCCGTTTACGAAAAATGCGGGAACTGAACGGATATTGAGATTGCCGGCTTCGCGGATATCGTCAGATACAGCCGCTTCGGTTCCTGGTTTTTCGGCTTCAGCCTTGACTTTTCCCCAGTCAGCTCCGATTTCTTTTACATAACCTTCGAATTTTTCTTCCGGATTTGTCTTCCAGTCGTTTTGTTTCGAATAGAGAATTGCGGCAAGCTGGAAGAATTTTTCATCACCGTAGAGTTTTTTAACCGCGTAAGCTACAAGAGCTGCCGGTTTGGCCTCTTTGTGGAAGCTGAGCGGGAAATTTTTATAAACCACCTGCACATCACCTTTATACTTTGCCGCGACACTTTCGACAGTCGAGAACGCTTTGCTGCAGAAAGGACACTGGAAATCGGAGAACTCGATTATCGTGACTTTAGGATTCTTGCTACCCTTCACTGCTTCGTTTCCGGTAAGTTTGATCTGATAAACTTTGTTCGGATCTTCTTTTTCGTCTTTGTTGCCGTTGGTTTTTGCAACCGCCGGTTTGCCGTCTTTGATGATTTCGCGGTAAAGCGCATCACCTTTCAAATTCTTGCCTTCAGCTTTTTTAAGTTCTTCGTCAATAACTTTTTTGAAGGAATCTATCGGAAGTGCGCCGCTGATGAACCTGCCGTTTACAAAAGATGCCGGAGTTCCGCGGACACCAAGCGTTGCGGCAATTTTGCTGTCTTCGTCGACAATTTTTTCGATTTCCTTGCTTTCCATATCTTTTTTGAGTGTCTCCCAGTCTGCCGGAATTTCAGCCTTATGCAACTCAAGCCACTCTTTGAAATCAGGAACGCGGTTCCACTCTTTCTGCTTAGTGAAAAGGAAGCTGTAAACTTCCCAGAACTTACCCTGTTTGTGCGCAGCGGCAGCCAGAGATGCGGCTTCTTTCGCTTTTTTGTGGAAGCCGAGCGGATGGTTGATGAAAGCAATTCTTACTTTGCCTTCATAATCCTTTTTCAGCTGCTCGTAAGTTGCATAAAGACGTGCACAGAAAGGACATTCGAAGTCGTCGAAAAGAACCATCGTGACTGTTGCGTCTTCCGCACCCCAGATCGGAGCATGAGCAGGAACTTCGACTTTGTAAATATCCTGTGAAACTGCCGGCGCTTCTCTTTTTGGCGGTACAAATCTAGTTTTTCCGTTTTTAACGATTTCGGAGTATGGATCTTTAACCCCTTTTGCCTTGAGCTGCTCGCCGACAACTATCTGCTGAGCTATAGTCTCTTCGATTTTCGCGCTGTTCGCGCCGACAATTCTGACGCCGTTGATGAAAAGCGTAGGCGTTCCGCGGACTCCGAAAAGAGCACCCTGCGTGATATCAGCCTGAACTTTTGCAGCCGTTTCAGCCGATTTTCTGTCGGTATCGAACTTGTCCATATCAAGCTTCAGGTCTTTTGCATAAGTTACAAGAAGCTCCTCGTTTATGTTTTTTACATCGCTGTAAAGTTTGGTGTAATATTCCCAGAACTTTCCCTGATTCTGCGCCGCAACAGCCGCATAGGAAGCGGGTTTCGCCCATTTGTGGAAACTGAGCGGGAAGTGCTTGAAAACGTATCTGACTTTGCCGTTGTATTTTTTGAGCAGACCTTCCATCAAATCGACACTGCGCTTTGAAAAAGGACACTGAAAATCAGAAAAATTGACAACCGTTACCGGTGCATCCTGCGGACCGCGGAAAATCGCCGAACCTAAATCGACATTGTAGATCTCCTCTTTTTTGGGATCCTGATCTTCCTGAGTTTTTGCATTCTGTTCTATATTTTCCTCTTTTTTATTGCAAGCGGAAAAGACCAAAACAAAAATCAAAGAAAGAAACAAAAAAGATTTTTTCATGAAATCCTCCAATTATTTGAGAGTTTTTTCGAAACTGTCTTTGAGGGTAACAATTCTGTTGACGACGATTTTTTCAGGCGTCGTATCCTTGTCAATGCAGAAGTATCCGACTCTTTCGAACTGGAACTGCTTGCCTATTTCAAGGTTTTTGAGGTTGATCTCGGCATAAGCATCAACGATCTGAAGCGAATTTTTGTTCATATTTTCAATAAAATCGTGACCTTCCTCGACTTCGAACGGATCTTCCATCTCGAAAAGGTTTTCGTATATCCTCGCCTCGATCTTAAGGCAGTTGTTCGCGTCGACCCAGTGGATCGTTCCTTTGACTTTCCTGCCGTCGCTTGACCAGCCGCCTTTCGTAGCCGGATCGTATGTGCAGTGAAGTTCCTTTATCGAGCCGTCTTCGTTTTTGATGACTTCGGTGCAGGTGATGTAGTAAGCCGAGCGAAGTCTGACCTCTTTTCCGGGAGCGAGCCTGTGGAATTTTGCCGGCGGCTCTTCCATGAAGTCCTTGCGTTCGATGTAAAGTTCTCTCGAGAAGGGAACAAGTCTTGTTGCAGAGTTTTCATCTTCGGGATTGTTTACTGCTTCGAACTGCTCGGTCTGACCTTCGGGATAGTTCGTTATAACAACTTTGAGCGGGTCTAAAACGCCCATGAATCTTTCCGCTTTTTTGTTGAGGTCTTCTCTTACGCAGTGCTCTAGCAGTGCAAGCGAAACGGTGCTGTTTCTTTTCGCGACACCTACCCTTTCTGCGAAATCGCGGACCGCTTCAGGCGTATATCCGCGGCGTCTGATGCCTGCGATCGTCGGCATTCTCGGATCGTCCCAGCCACTGACATACTTCTCGTCAACGAGTTTTTTGAGGAATCTCTTGCTCATGACAGTGTTCGTGAGGTTGAGACGGGCAAATTCGACCTGCTGAGGCTTCTTTTCGATGCCGATCGCTTCCAGGAACCACTCGTAAAGCGGCCTGTGCGCCTCGAATTCAAGAGTGCATATCGAGTGGGTGATCCCTTCGATCGCGTCGCTCTGGCCGTGAGTGAAATCGTAAGTCGGATAGATGCACCATTTGTTGCCGGTCCTGTGGTGGTTGACCTTTCTGATCCTGTACATGACCGGGTCGCGCAGCAGAACGTTCGGATGAGCCATGTCGATTTTCGCGCGGAGCATGTATTCGCCTTCGTTGAATTCGCCGTTTTTCATCCTTTCGAAAAGTTCGAGGTTTTCTTCGACGGAGCGGTTTCTCCACGGACTTTCCTTGCCGGCTCCGGTAGCCGTTCCGCGGTCGCGTCGCATCTCTTCAAGAGTCTGCTGACATACGAAAGCTTTTCCTTTTTTTATGAGTTCGACTGCCCACTCGTAAAGCTGGTCGAAATAACTCGAAGCATAAAGCACTTTATCGGGTTTAAAACCGAGCCATCTGATATCGTCCTGGATCGAATCGACATACTCGACATCCTCTTTTTCAGGGTTCGTGTCGTCGAAACGGAGGTTGCATTTGCCGCCGTAAATCTTAGCCAGGCCGAAGTTGAGGCAAATCGACTTTGCGTGTCCGATATGCAGGTATCCGTTCGGTTCAGGCGGAAAACGGGTCTGGATCTCTTTGTGTTTGCCGCTCGCAAGATCGGCATCGATGATGGCGCGGATGAAGTTTACTGAGCTTTTTTCTTCCTGATTCTTGATTTCATTGATTTCTTCACTCATTTTTTACCTCAAAAAAGAACTTTTCACAAACGACGAAAAATTTTTCAGGCGAGGATTATATCCGCTCTCGTTCCGCGGTCAATTTTCCTTTACTTTTAATTGTATAATATATTCTTGTTTAGATGTACTCATTTGAAATATTTGTTAAAATTTATGTTTTTTATATAATTCTCCGGCTTTTGCATTTTGTGATTAAAAGAGGTCACCATGACAAAAAAATGCCTTTTGTTTGCAATTTCTCTCTTTGTTACAGGCTTCATTTCCTGCTCATCGTCAAAATCGCAGAATGACTCGGATGCCGATTTTGACAGCCACACGGATTCGGATGACCTGACGGTCATCGAAGATACAGAAAATGATTTACAAGATTCTGATTTTATTGATGATTCTGATAAAATGCCGGATCAGGATGCTGATACAGACAACGATTCCGATACACCAGAAACCGTCGAATGTCTCGATCTGCGTTACAACGAAAACACGATCAAAACACCTTTCCCGTTCAAAGATGCAAACGGAAAACCGACTTTCTGCCGTCCGGGCTGCGATACTCCGACGGAGAACGATCCTCAGTGTGTCCGCAACATTTGGGAATGGGACAATTGGCAAAACTATCAGCGTTACCTCGAAGCACAGGAAAAAGACCCGAACCAGACAACGGAACGCGAATGTTACCCGTGGCCCTGTGTTTTACCTGATATGAAGGCCGATCCTTCGTCAGAAATACTGCACAGCACCTGCGACAAACTGCTGACTGTCAACGGATTCACTACCGGCGCACTCAACAGTCAAGGATTTTATGCCAACACCCACGGAATGTCAGACGGAGTTGCCGGAATGAGTTTCGCCGGGAAAAATTTGAGCAGAGTTGTTGAATACAATCCTGAAAAAGATGAATATTCCGCTTTAAGTCAGTCCTCTTACTTAGGATTCAACGAAAACCGTTATGTAACTAAAATTTATGACAGAAATCCGCGGCAAAATAAGGATGCGAAATTTTTTGCCGTTTCAATCCAGCGCAGAGACAACGGTTATTTTTACGAATTTATTTATGATCTGAGCAAAAACGGCGAGGATTTTTCCGATGCGCCGCTTGCCGGAAGAAACTGGGTTGTGCTACGTCTTAAAAACTCAAAAATAATCTATGCTTCTTCCCAGGACTGGATTTGGTATGAACTCGACGGCGTGAGAAATTATGCCGGTGACGGCAATATTGTCGGAGATCATGTTACTTTTGTTGCAAATGACTATGAAATTTATTACTGCGATCTGCGCAAACATCCGAAACATCTGGAGAGCTGCACAAAACTCAACCGTACAGACAGCACCACCGGTGAAACAGAACACGGCAACACTCCAAAGATTGACACTGACAACGAACGGAGAGTAGTCTACAATGTTCTTCATACGCCGGTCTTGGTTGAAGTCGATTTCAGTACTCTGAATAGAAAATATACGGAATATCATGTCAATCAGGTCTGGGATGATGCCTACAGCTGGGAAATTTCAATGCTTAAAGGAAACACTGCCGCATACAGCGAAGGATTCTTTTTCAGCAACGGTTACTCCGATATCTACGGCTGTTTTTACCGTTTTGATAAAAAAGAGACTTTTTGCCCTGACGAATACGGTTTTGACTCCCGCAGTTTGATGTATTTCAATGTTTTTGGGGAGAAATGGCATTTATGGCAGCGGGTCGGCGAACCTGAAAGCATAATCAGAGACTTGGAATGTTACTGCGAAGAAACCGGAATTTGTCCGCTTGAGGAATAATCTTTTCTTAATGACAAAATTCTATGAGACGTATCAGGTTACGTCTCTACAATAAAAATAAATATAAAACTTGAAAAAAAAACAAAAGTCAGTTTAATATCCGCAGTTTTTTTTCAGAATGATTGTTGGAGGAGAAATTGAAAAAGAAAATTTTTATCCTTGCACTGATGATTTCTTTTATACTTCCGGCTTATGCCGACACAGTTTTTTTCATGAAACCTGTCACGAAAGAAATCGAAAAATCGGACGCTAACAAGATTATAAAAAATCTTGAATCGACCGTTAAATCAAAGCTCAATTCGGTAAGTTACAACGATGTTTCCAAGGCAAAACTCAAAAAATTCGGCAAATGCGGAATGAAGCCGGAATGCTGGTCCGAGAATGCATCCGAAGAGGATTTCCAGTATGTTCTTCTGTCGCTTATCAGCATGAACGAAGACGAAGAAGTAACCATCCGCCTTGTTCTTATTCACATAGAAGATGAAGAAGTCGTTGATGATTCTTCCAAAACATACGACTATGCGGACGATGCAAACGAAAAGGCTATCTTCGCGCAAGTCAAGAAACTCTCTGCATTCAGCGATATAAAAGGCGGCAAAAAGTCGAAAAAAGATGACGAAATCGACAAACGCACAAAGAAACTCGAGGAAGAACGCAAAAAAAGAGAGCGTGAACTCGAGAGACAGCGCAAAGAAGAAGAACGTCTTGAAAAAGAGCGTAAGAAAAGAGAGCGCCTTGAAGAAGAGAGACAGAGAAGAGAGGAAGAAGAAGAGATTGCACGTCTCGAAAAAGAGAGAGCAAGAAGAGAAAACGAGAAGAAAAAAGAACAGGCAAGCAAAAAGAAATCTCTTAAAGACAATGCTGAGAAACTTGAAAGAGCAAGAGAACTCGTTCTTGAAATGTGTGCTCAGGGTAAATACAACGCAGCTATCAAAGCTATCGGCAAAGTCAGTGAAATAAAATGTGAATGCGAAGAAGACGCAAAAATCCTTGCACTCAAAACACAGCTTCTCAACTTCAACAAAGTCCGTGAACAGATTCTTAAAGGCGTTGAAGTAAAGAATTCTTCTCTCATTCTTGACAACATCGAAGCTGCAAAAGCTCTCGACGAGTCGATTGTCGAAGGCGGAACGGAATTCTCGCAGAAAGTTGACAAATATGCAGCTACCGGATGGCTTGCACGCGGAAAAGAGATGGAAAAGGCAAACAACTATGTCGAAGCAAACGAAGCTTTCGAAAAGTGTGCTGAAATCGATTCCGAAAAAACCGAATGCAGCGACTGGCTTAATTCAAAAGACAAACTTGTAAAGGCTATCTATGACAAAGCAAGCGTTATGAAGAATTTCAATCCGACAAAGGCTAAAGAACTTCTCCGCGCAATACTCAAACTCGTAACCGCTGAAAACGAACATTACAAAAAAGCTGAACAAGATCTGCAGCAGCTTGAATACTAAACAACTCCTCACTTTTTCAATCATTATTTTTATTTCCACTTTAATTCTGCTTTCATGCAGTTCAGAAGATCCTTTTGTAATATGCAAGATGTCAGAATATGACTGCAACTATCAGCATAAAATTCCTGGAATCATCACACTGACTAAAGGCAGTAGCCGGAAGCACTACATTCTGACCGAAAACGGCATGAAAAAAACTAAAATCGAAGAGGGCGAGCCTGTTGCATACAATCCGGAAACAAGTGCAGTCATAGTAAAAGAAGTGACAGATTCTTCAATAGACCTCTTCGCAGTCAATGCCCTTAACGGAAACATAATTTCTTCAGAAATAGTGTTGAAACCTGAAAGAACTGACAAAAACGGAAAGCATTTTTTTGCATTTCCAAAACTTTTAAGCGGTTGCATTCAGAATGACGGCACGATAGCTCTGCTTGTCCAATATGAGAACCTGCTTTCAGACAGCAGCAGAATAAACGACCCGCGGCACTATTCAGAAGAATCTGCAGCAATCACCGATTCTTTGTATCTCTACGAAAAAGGAGACGCAAAAAAGCTGAAAAAATATTCTTTCCCGCAGGATGAACCGTCGGAAGGAAACTTGGGAGATTATTTTTGGGAAGAACCGCAATATATTCAATGCTCCGGGAAAAGCATCTACATTTTTTCCGAAAAAAATCACGCAAACGAAATCTCTTTATTGAAATCTCAGCCGAACTGGATTTTGAGTAAAATAGATTTGGATTCAGGGAAAGAAAAAACCAGCATCAAAGATATCGCCTTTATTGCCTACGACAACATCTGGTTCAACTATTATTCTGAAAAGGAAAATGCCGTCTATTCATCTATACAGTCTTCCGAAAAAGACAAAGCGACACTGCGCATTACCGGACTTAACGAAGGATACGAACTTCCCGAAACGCCCGTCGAAAAAGAGGATGGCAATCTTTTGTTTTCCGAAACATCAGGCGGTAAACCGATAGTGTTTTTTGTAAAGACAAGAAACAGTCTTGACGAACAAAGAATAGAACTTATGCCGTTCTAAAAGAGCAGTTTTTCAGCATTCAGTTTAAAGTGCTGCCAGTCAAACAAAGAGGCTCTTTCTGTGACTTTATCCCGAAGTGAAAAATCGGGATTCTCAGAAAAATATTTAATAAATTCAAATAATTTATCATCTTCATAAAATATTCCGCCAAACTTTTCGTAAGGAAAAATTTCGGGGTAACTCAGCATTTTCGGAAGAATCGGAATGACTCCAGCCGAAGCAGCTTCCAGGACACTTATTCCGAAAAATTCATGTTTTGAAGTGACCGGCAAAATGTTGCAGCACGAAACAAGCGATTTGTATTCTTCGTAATTTTCTGCGTAACCGAATGAAATTATCTCATCTTTCAGTTTTTCACGCGCTATTCTGAAAATTTCAGGCGATGTAGATTTTTCCTCCCCTAAAACGACAAGCTGAAAATGTATTCCAGCTTCTTTCAAACGAAACATCGTCTCAAAAAAAGCAACGGGATCTTTATCATACTCCCAGCGGTGATTCCATAATATTTTCAGAATGTTATCTTTATCACCGTTTGATTTTGGAATTATATTTATTCCAGGGTAAAGCACTTTGGATTTTTTGTAAACAGTATCAATTTTATTGGTCAGTCTGTTGTCGGGAAATGAACGCAGAAAACCTTCCAAAGCGGTAAAAAAGCTCTCTTTGTTGAATTCAGAATTGAAAAGCACAAGATCGGAAACAAGAGCCGAAGTAAAATTGATGAAAGCGTAGTGCATGTCTGTTTTTGAAGGCTCTTTGTCGTTTTCCGACCACGGATAGGCGAGCTGGTTCTCGTGAAAGTATGTAACGAAGCGCGTTTTGGGTGCTTTTGGCAGAACAAGCGACTTCAGAAGCGCGGTATCAGTCAAGGATGAAACGATGAGAGTGTCAAATTCCGTACCGCTTTTTTCAATCATCTCGGCAAAAGTGACAGCCGATCCGTGCATACGCCATTTCCAATGTCTGCCCTGAAGCGTAAGCAACTGAATTTTTTCAGGAAAACATTTTACAAATCCGTCAGCGAAATATTTGTGGCTGCCTGAATAGTAAGGCTCCAGAAAAGCGAACATCACTCCTCTTTCGACTTGTCGGAAGGCTCCACCGTCACTCCGAGGGTTCTGTCATTGTAGAAATCTGAATCTTTGTAACGCGCCAAAACTTCGTCTATCACGACTTTAATCATTGCAAAAAGCGGAACCGCCGTGAGAACGCCGAGAAAACCGCCGATTTCGGCACCTGCAAAAAGGGCGATAATGACGAAAACAGGGCTCACATTCACTTTTTTACCCACAATGTTGGGCGTTATAAAAATCGTATCGCAGACCTGAATTATAACGAAAATAACGAGAACTTTAAACAAGCCCCAGAAACCGCCGCTGATGAGCGCCAGAATAAGAGAGATCGAAATGCCGGTAAAAAGACCGACATACGGAACGAAGCAGAGTGCACCGATCATTATTCCGAGATTTCCGCCGCCCTGAATACCTGCAATCGTGAAAAGAACAGCGTAAAGCGCGCCGAGAACTATGCAGACAGTGAGCTGACCGCGGATAAAACCTGAGAAAATTTTATCAAATTTCAGGAGCCATTCTTCGGTCGTCGGCTGCATATGCGGCGGAACAAGTGAAAAAATCGACTCTTTTATCTTTTTGAAGCGCGAACTTGCAAAGAAGGTAATGACAACAAAAATCAAAGTGTCAAATATGAGCGAAATAATTGATGATGTCTGCGTCCATATTACGGCAACGGTTTTGGAAAGAAACGCCGAAAGTGAAGCGGCGTGAGTTCCTATCGCAGAAACAAGGTCATCCTGGCTTACAAGTTCATTCAAGTCTATTCCGAATCTGTCTGCCTGAGCATTGGCAAGTTTCCAGAGCGACGCCATGGCCGGTTTCATATCGACATTGCCAAGCTGGCGCACTATTTCAGGAAGTATCGCAAGAAGAAGCACCGCCATGACAAGGGCAATCAGCACAATCGAAAGCATCGTCGTGAAAGTACGTGGAATCTTTAGTTTTTTCGAGAAAAAAGCAACTATTGGTTCGATTGCGTCAGCTGTGATGAAAGATGCGATTAAAATCGAAGCCATTGTCGGCGCATAGACAAAAGCAAGAACAATAAGAGTGATCATCAGCAGCGGAATCCACCCTTTTTTGTCGAACAGGAACTTGTTTACTTTTTCTTTCGTAATCATGAGTGCCTCTCAAAAAAACGAGAAATTTTAGACATAAAAAAATAAAAATCCACTAAATATCTCGACACGCTCTTCATACTCTGCCGATACTGACAAGATCCGCTCTTAGCTGCCTGTTTTTCTTGCTTTTGCCGTTTTAAGTGTTACAACGGCGCAGATTCTGTTTTTTAACTTTTTTTGGAGGATAAAATGAGACACATTTCCGTCAGAGGACAGTCGATGCCCCTTTCACCGATCAGAAAACTTGCTCCTTACGCAAACGATGCGAAGGCAAAAGGCAAAACCGTTTATCACTTCAATATCGGTCAGCCCGATGTCGAAACTCCCGAAGAGATGCTCAAAGTTCTTAATGAAATCAAGACTAAAGTCATCGCTTACGGACCGAGCCAGGGTATTCCAGAGTATCAGGACGCACTTGTAAAATACTACGCAAGATACGACATTCCGCTTACCCGAGACAACATCATGGTCACGACAGGCGGTAGCGAAGCGATCATCATGGCTTACACGGTCTGCCTTGACGCAGACGACGAGGTCCTTATTCCGGAACCCTTCTATACCAACTACAACGGTTTTGCGACCGCTACCGGCGTAAAGATCGTTCCGATCACGACGAAGATCGACAACGACTGGGAGATCCCGGCGGTTGAAGAGATAGAAAAGCTCGTTACTCCGAACACGAAAGCCGTCATGATCTGCAACCCGAACAACCCGACGGGAAAGGTCTACTCGAGAGAGGAACTTTCGAAGATCGTTCAGCTCGCGATCAAAAAAGACCTCTTCATTTTCGCTGACGAAGTTTACCGTGAATTCATTTT
>DBYV01000031.1:20544-32367 GCA_002310995.1 bacterium UBP6_UBA1177
GTCGTCGTTATGGACAGTATTTCGAAAAGATTCTCTTCCTGCGGCGCAAGAATCGGCGCTTTCGTAAGCTACAACAAAGAGATCATGAAAGCTGCTCTGGCATACGGTCAGGCTCGTCTCTGCCCGCCCACGATCGACCAGATGATGGCTGTCAAATCGGCTGATCTTGACGACAAATACTACGAGACAGTTGTCGGCGAATACAAGAGAAGAAGAGACGCTGTCCTTGCAACGCTCAAAGAGATGAAAGGCGTTGAATACAGAGTTCCGAACGGTGCTTTCTACATCGTCATCAAACTTCCGGTCAAGAACGCGGAAGATTTCATAATCTGGCTTCTCACCGATTTCGACGTCAACGGCGAAACGGTTATGCTCGCTCCGGCAGAAGGCTTCTACTCGACTCCGGGACTTGGCAGAAACGAAGCAAGGATCGCGTTCGTCCTCAATGAAGAAAAGACCAAGAGAGCAATGAATGTTCTCAAGCTCGGTCTTGAAAAATATCTCGAGATCCAGAAATAATTCTTCTTTCGCCGCCGCCAACTTTGCCGTAACGACGTGACGGCGTAACGGCGTAACGATGACACGGCGGCGAATCGTTCTTTCGGTTATTCCTTGCAAAAAAATTGTTTTATATTATTATAATAGGTCTGTTTTTGCAGATTGTTATTGTAATTTGAGATATTGAGGACAAAGTGAAGAAAAAAATTTTAATTGTTTTGTGTATCTTGTTCGCTTGTTCAGCACTTTGTGCGCTGAGTCCGGATTTTTCCGTTATCCGCGAAGCGGCAGTTTCCGATTCCGAAGACGATGATGAAGATGAGGAGGAGGAAACTTCTTCGGAAGAAAACGAAACAGAAGAAGAGGGTGGAAGCCAGTCGGAAGAAGAAAGTTCCGATTTCGAAGAGAAGGAAGAGAAGGCTGAGGAAGATCCTTTTGCAAAGACAACACCCGCAAAATCGGAAAAAGCTCAGGATGATTTCGTACAGGGAGGCTCCAAAAACCTTTACCCCGATCCTGAAGAAGACGATTTTGTCGTCGAAAAACGTGAAAAAGGTGTCGTTCACAAGCACAAAGAACCTGATTTGGCAAAAGTCGTCAATGCGACCTATCTTTACACTGAAGCAAGCGTACGCTCAAAGAAACTGTTCGAGCTTTACGAAAAGGATGATCTTGTAGTTCTCGAAGAGGTCAACGACTTCTACCGCGTTGAGTTTCTTGGCAAGGAAGGCTGGGTACCTAAAGACGATGTGCGCCTTGAAAAATGGCATACCTACAGGCTTTCGTTCGAACTTGCAGGAGGAGTCAGCGGCGGCAAGGTCCGCAGTTACGATATAATCGGCAACTACACACTAAAACTCAACATTTCGATAGTTCAGGATTTTATCGTAGGTGTTGAAGGCAGGGCAATGTCTTTTGATACTGACAATCTGTTCGGCGGCGGCGGAATAATGCTGAGATACTACATTCACGGTCTCAGATCCCGCAAGACAAGAAGTGCAATCTCCGCTTCAGCCGGCTTTCTTGGCGGTATTCAGCTGATAAGCAGCGAGAAAAAAATTACCGGAAAAAAATATCGTTTTTCCGGCGGACCCTATGCTTCGGCATCGCTTGACTACTTTTTCAGAGTGTGGGAATACATCGCAATCGGAGTCGGAGGAGACTTCACTTATCTCAGAACATATTCTTCTTTCAACGGAATCAACGAAAACGAAGATGTGTTTTTAGGCGGTGCCCACCTTACTTTGATGTTCAATGTAATGAGGTGATGATATGAAAAAAATCTTTTTGAATTTACTGCCTTTTGCTTTCATGCTCTTCGCTGCCTGTACACCTGAAGTAAGTCTTTTCGATGTAGAGTGCGGTTCGTTTGAAGATTGTGATTTGGGCGAGAAATGTTTCGAAGCGAAATGTGTCAACAACCTTAGTGAGCCTAAAAATCCGCTTGACGAAAGAGAAGAGTTCGGCGGAATCGAATATGTTTCAAACAAAATTTTCTACCATGGAAGAGTCAGCCTGCCTGAAGGATTCATCATTCCTTTTGCAAACCTTCAGGTTCAGTACGGCCGGAATAACCTCGTTCAGAATATCGACGAAGTCAACGGAACTTTCTGGGTTCGCTCGAATGTTGTAGGAACTACTCTTTTCATATTGAAGACGAACTACGAAGACGAAACTAAAAACGTTCCGATAATGCTCACTGTTTTCCCGTCCAACGGTGAAAATTACTTCAAACGCAAACATGTGGAATTCAGTGTCCGCGAAACCGCAGCGGCCCTTATTTTCTTGCAGCCCGGCATAGCAACAACCGTAAACCCGCTTTACAATGCCGCGCTTCTTGAAAGAATCCGCAGCCTCAAAGCAACAAAAACTCTTATCCGTATACTCAAAGACAAGATGGTCAACATCACGCCGAGCATTATAGTTGCCGGCGACCTTGACGTCCAGAACGCGATTGCGGCGGCAGTTTATGAACTTTACACGGAAACTGCTTCCTATATTGAAGATCAGGGAACTGATTCCGACAAAAACAAAACAGCATCGGCACAGCCGAAAAAATATCAGAGAGACCTCACTGTAACGCAGGATGACGTTACTGAGACTTTCCATCACTCCGTTTTCAGAGAACTTCCGAAAGATGCGAGCGAGGAAGAGATTGACCAGATTTTCGTAAAATATTTCAACGAAAACGGTTCGGCTGTAAAAACCTACAACTCGAGACCGCGCTGGGCATATTTTTACGTCGATGCAATGCCGAAGATTCCGCTTCTTCCGACAGATGTCGCTGATGACGGCATTGACGATTCTGCAATGCCCACCCTCATAGTTCCGCCGACGCACTACGCATCACCTACTCTCAGGTACCTTATTCAGACCTACATTACACAAAATGAAGACTATCTGACAAAAAAGCTCATTGTTGAAGGACAGCCAAACAGAATGGCTTCCGAAATCGCAACATATTTTGAAGAGACAACGGAAACCGAAAAAACGCAGCTCAGATACCAGAACAATGAAATCAAGGAAGGGCTTCTGGCTAGTTATGTTCCGGCTCAGAACAGCGGAAATCTGCTCAACAGGGCTATGGATCCTATTTGGGCAACATATTTTTCTCAGATTATGCTTCCGCTTGTTATGATTTCAGCCGATGTAAACGACAACTTCCTGAATATGCTGATAAATTATGACAAAACAGTTAACAAGGGGCTTGCAAGTCATCCTGTCAACGTCGTCGCAAGAGGTATCCGTGAACGCGGTATCGGACAGCGCGTAAACGATTTTATGAAGGCGAGAAAATCTTCGTTTTCGACCAATCTTTACAAAGACGATCTTTACATAAAAGTTATGGAAGTCATCGTAAATTCCTTCTCCGGCGACACAAAGAGCAGCAAATCGTTCCTTCAGGATGTCAGCACAGCGACCGGTAGCGAATCTTACATGACACAGCTCCAGAAAGTTACCGACCTCGTGTTCAAAAAACTCACTCCGGCCGACACTATTAAGCTTTTCAGGGGAATTGATCAGCCGATTATCGACTTTACTGACGAGATATTCAACCTCGGCAACACAGGCGAGGATATATATTACTTCAACGAGACAAGCAGCGAAAGCGAAGATACAGATCCCGAACAGGAAACGGAACCTTATCCGACTGAAGTAAATGTCTGCTCGCACGATATGTGCCGCTGTGACGAAGATGATATTCCAGGCTGTATGGTACCTGTCTATGCAAACGGCAAAGCTTTCATCATGGGAAGTGAAACAAAAGAATCGTTTGTTATGGAAAAACCGAAACATACAGTTGTAATGCACAAGGATTTCCTTATAGACAAGTATGAAGTCACCGTTGCACAGTACAAAGTATTTCTCAACAATCCGAAAAACAAGGCATGGCGCCCCGAAAACGCTATGAAAACCGATGACGAATACGGTCTTGAAAAGTGCTACGGCAACGCAAAATACCTTGAAGAGTGGTTCGGAAAATTCAGCGGTGACAAATACAAAAGCGGCTCGAAGGATTCAATGCCTGTAACGAGCATTTGCTGGTATGCTGCGGACGCATACTGCAAATGGGTCGGCAAACGTCTTCCTACCGAAGAAGAGTGGGAATATGCCGCAAGAACCAACAGCGACTGCGTATGTTCCGCACTGTCAGAAGAAGAGTGCACAAAAGAGTGTCCTGATATGCCTTGGAAAGGCAAAGACGGAAGCGGTATACTTGACACAATAACAAGTTTCCTTGAAGGAGACAGCATACCTTACAAAACAAACTACCGCGGCAGCACAGATCCTTACGAGCCGAGCAGAGAGCTTGAAGAACTGGTTTCGGCAGACGACCTTCTTATTGCCTATCCGGAACCGCATGTAACGCCGGTAGGATACTTCAACGGCAACAAATATGATTCATTCAGCACAAAAGACGCACTGAATCCAAACGGTCTTTTTGATATGGCAGGCAATGCGGAAGAGTGGGTTTCGACGAGATTCTTCTACTATTCCGACTTGTTCCAGGGCGGCGTTCCGCTTCCGATCGGAGATCAGAGAACAGTCCGCGGCGGAAGCTGGAAAACTTCGAGAAGACTTATCCGTTCGACATACAGACGCGGCGTAAATCCGCAGTACAGCTCGAATTCGATAGGTTTCAGATGTGCAAGAGATATAACAGAATAATATAGGTGAAGCGATGAAAAAAATCTTTTATTCATTGTTTTTATCGGCTCTGTTTTTTACGGTTCTGCCGATAAGTGCAGAAATCGTTCAGAACGGAGACGAGTGGCGCGTTTACGACGAGCAGTATTCGGATGAAATCGAATTCGAATACCGTGATGTGCTTGTTGAACACAAAAAATGGGGAACCGGAGACTGGCTTCCGTCAGACTGCGGAGGACTAATGCCGTTAGCACTTCTCTTCAATGTTGAATACGGCGCCGAAATGGGAACGAAGATGACGGGAAAATCCAAGGCGCAGTGGCCTGAAGCCGTCAAAGTATACTTCGAAGGAAATCCCGACGGAGGTCACGCCGACATGTTCTACGGTATCAACATGGAAGCAAAATATAAAAACTGCTACGGTGACAAACAGGAACACGAACTCAGTAAATGGCTCAATTTTGACCTCAGCTTTGCAGATGAGAAAACTTTCCAGCCGTTTCTTCTTGACGGAAACGTTGACAATCCTGTTTCAATGGAAGACAGCGTAGACCACTTCCAGATTTACGAAGGAACTCTTGCGGATATGGTAGGCGGCAGCTGCGGTCTTTCAATACCTGTTGTCGGCGATCTCTGCAGCCTTGTCCACTTCAACTTCGAGCTTGACGGCAAAATGTTTGTCGAAATGTTCGGCAGCAGAATAGGCATTGACGAAAAACAGGAAAGAAGCGTTTTCTCTGACAACCAGTATCTCGTTATAGATCCGCCGGTTGTAGGAACAGTTATGGTGATTCCGGTTTTCTACGAGTCGAAAGTTTACTACAACATCATCATAACTCTGACCATTACGATCACGATCAGGATTCTCGAACTTCAGTTCCCGATTCCTATAAACATCGAGCCTTTGCGCGAGGAAAAGCTCTGGAGATACAATTCTCAGGAAGTCAAATTCGACTTTCCTGCAATTTTTATCGAAAACAGGGCTCACAAATTCGCCGATACAATGCCGGGCGACGAGGATTATTGGGAATTCGACGTTGAAAACATCGGAACTAGAACGATGGAAGCAAAAGTTGTATCGAACGACTCCAACTTCATCGTAATTCCCGACACGCTGAACATCGAACCCGGCGAAAAATCGTCCGTCACGGTATTTTTCAAGCCTTACGATGTCGGTACGCAGAAAGGTGTCGTCACGATCTACAGCAACGATCCTATAGAACCGGTTACGAAAGTTTCGCTTTTCGGCTACAGCAGCGAAAACGACACTCAGTGGACACAGGTCATAGAAGGCGACGAACCGCGCTGGGAAATAGGAACCTCGGCTTCCGGCTGTTCAATTTCCGTAATAGGAGGTGAATAAAATGTCTGTACTAAAAAAGATTTTCACCGTGCTTGCATTAGCCGTCCTTCTCTCTTCATGCGGAGTAGAGGATTATCTTTACAAAAAAACCGGGCAGGATTTCGACAACAAAGGCGGAACATACAAAGGAGTTGACGGCGTTACCGTCCACATCGAAGAAGGATCGCTTCCAGAAGGAACAGATGTCGTAACGATAACTGCATATGCACTCGACACACCGGCATTCACCAATGTTTCGAAACCGGTAACAAACATTTACTCCATTTCACCGGCTGCGTTTGAGTTTGCAAAAAATCTGACCGTAGTCATTCCTTATAAAGAGACAGACTTCCCGAATCTGCTTGACGAGCTCGATCTTAAGCCCTATTTCTCGATGGACAGACAGACTTTCGAGGTTTTCGACGAAGATTCCTACGAACTCGACGTTGAGAACAACCTCTTCAAAATCAGCACGAAGTTCCTCGGCAACTTTCACATCGGATTTCCGAAGGATATGGTCAAACAGGAAGACGCCAACCAGGCCGGTATCGCCGAAATGGTCCTCATTCCGGCAGGAGAATTCGAATACGGCGCTCCGGAAGGAACTCCGACAGGACTCACCGAAGAAGAGGAAGGTCTAAAACAGTCGGAAGGAACAAACAAAGTTTACCTTTCGTCATACTACATTGACAAATACGAAGTTTCCAACAGCCAGTACAAGCTCTGCCAGGATGCAGGGGTCTGCACAGAACCTTACGATCTGACTTCGGTCATGTACCAGAACTACTACAACAATGCGACTTATGCTGGTTTTCCGGTAATCTGGGTTACATACAACCAGGCAGCGACTTTCTGCCAGTGGGCAGGCAAAAAACTTCCGACCGAAGCACAGTGGGAAAAAGCTGCACGCGGCAAAACCATGAGAACCTATCCGTGGGGAGACAAAGAACCTGCCGACAACATCGAATCTACGCAAGTCAACTATACAGCACTTTTCGGCGATGTAACATCGGTAATGTGGGGCGACGAAGGCACTTCTCCTTACGGTGTCTACAACATGGCTGGAAATGTCGCGGAATGGACAGACACCTGGTACAATCTCGATTCTTACTACCAGAAAAGGACTGACGACGTTGTCATTGAAAATCCGACAGGACCTTCTGATTCCCCTACTCAGGAAAAAGTCATCCGCGGCGGAAGCTGGGTATCGCTTGAAGACGAAATCACGACTTACTCCAGAGACAAGGCGTTCCCGAACTACCGGTACTACAACCTCGGATTCAGATGTGCGCAGCCTGTATCGCAGTAAAAGGAGGGTAAAATGAAAAAAATCATAACTTCTTCAATCTTCTTTCTTTCTTTACTTTTCCTCGCCGTCTCGTGCGGTGGAGGCGACAACAAAGATCAGTATCCAGACGATGACCAGACTGATACAGCATCGGATTCAGATGAAATCACCGACTCCGACCCGACAGATACCGGCGACACAGGAGTAGTTCCTGACAACGACCAGCCGGCAAGAGACTGCAACTACTCCAGTGCCGACAACAGGCTTAAACCGAAAAACGAAGAACTCCTGTTTTCAGGCATAATTTTCGGTGAGAAATCGCTCACGAAATATATCTACGTCATGAACCGATGCTATTCGTGCAGCGCAGCAGACCCGCTCGTCATTTCCAAGATTTCTATAGTTGACAAAGACGGTAACGCTGATGAAGGAACTTTCACTATCGATTCGAATCCTCTTGAAAATGGTCCGGTAAGTCTCAAAAACGACGAAGAAATAGAAATCGGCATTTCTGTAAAGGCTTCGACCTGGGAAGAACAGGTACGCTATCTCAGGATAAAAAGCAACGACAAATGCAGATCCGATTTCGACATTCCGCTGACGGCTCAGACAAAGCCTACCGGAAAAATCGAAGTAAAAACCATGGATGACGATCCGGATGATGATGTTCTTGTTTTCACCGATGTTATCGATGAACTTGTAACCCAGGTCATGGTATACAACAAAGGAACGGCCAACCTCAAACTCTCTTCTGTCGCAATCTCGGAAGGACAGTCGAAAAATTCGAACGAAATGGGATTTTTCATAAAGGAAGGACCTGAACCCGGCGTTGCCATCGCACCAGGAGAAGAACTTGCGCTCAATATCGGATGCCGCAACGATAAAGAATATCCCTCGCCTCTTACCGGAGAACTGCTGATTGCAAACACCGATCCTACCGAATACGGTCAGAACGCAGACAAAAGAATAATTCTCAAATGCGGTCCTAATGTCGAAAACTATCCGACAGCAAAACTTAAATGCGAACCCGAAAAAGTATCAGTTTTCCAGTGGGCAACACTTGACGGCAGCAAAAGTACCGACAGTGACGGTGAATCCAAGGAAAATCTCAAATATTTGTGGAGTTTTGCTACAACTCCAGGCGGCATCTCGCTTGATATAGTTGACGATAGCAACCGCGCGGGTTCGCCTTTGAACGGTGACTCATCGAACAAAATTGCACGTGCCGCATTCCAGGCAAAAGTCAAAGGCACTTACACAGTGCGCCTTATTGTAATCAATGATAAAGGAATAAGCAGTGTTCCTGCGACATGTTCTATCGAAGCTGTTTCGGATGATGATCTTGCTGTAAAAATGCTCTGGAACAATAAAAATTCCGACATGGACCTTCACCTCATAAGGCCCGAAGGCGAGTTCGGTGACAAAGACAGCGACTGCTACTACTGGAACTGTTCTCCGCAGTATTCAGGCGAAAGACCTGACTGGGGTGTTGAGGGCGAAACCAAAGACGATCCGTTCCTTGATATCGACAACACTGACGGCATCGGTCCGGAAACCGTAACGATAAACAAGCCTGAAAACGGAATCTACAGAGTCACTGTCCATGCTTACGACACTTCAAAAGGACCGACAACGGCTGTTGTCAAGGCCTACGCTCACGGCGTAGAAGAAAAATCTGCTTCTCTGCTTATGACCACAACAGACACCTGCTGGGATGTCTTCACTATCGAAGTCAGTGATGGCGGCGATGACGGAAAGAAAAAAATCAAAATAACCGAAATCTCACCTGCTGAAGTCTACGAATGCGCAAGGCCGACTCATTAGTTCCGTTTCTATGAGGCTCAAAACAGATGAATGACGTCCAGAATTACATTGACAATAGAAACATCACCGTTGATCAGGTCGGAATCTGGGATATCGAATATCCGATAGTTGTAAAGGACAAAACTAACGAAATCCAGCACACGGTTGCCAAAGTCGATCTCACCGTAATGCTGCTTCCCGAATTCAAAGGAACGCACATGAGCCGCATAATTGAGGTTCTGAACCAGTTCCACGGGCAGATAACAATAGACAACATACCGGAACTATTGATAAAAACGAGAGAACACCTTGGTTCACCCCAGGCTTTGGCAGCTCTTCGCTTCCCCTACTTCATCGAGAAAAAAGCTCCGGTTTCAGGGATCTCCTCCATGTTTGCAGCAAACATCCTTTTCAGCGGCTTCAGCGACGAAAAAGAGGGAAACAGCTTTATTCTGGGGCTCCGTATTCCAGTCACGACTTTGTGCCCGTGTTCAAAGGAGATAAGCGCCTTCGGAGCACACAACCAGCGCAGTTTCGTCACGCTTTACGTCCAGTTCAAAAAGTTCATCTGGATCGAAGAACTCATTTCAGTCATCGAAGAGAGCGCAAGCTGCGAAATTTATCCGCTTCTCAAACGTCCGGACGAAAAGTTTGTTACAGAAAAGGCGTTTTCCAATCCGGTTTTCGCAGAAGATGTCGTCCGCAATATTTCCGAAAAAATGATGGCTGACCAAAGAATAAAGTGGTTCATGGTCGAAACGCTTCATCTTGAGAGCATCCATTCGCACAACGCTTATGCAAGAATCGAGCGCTTCAAGACTAAATCGACCGTTCTCACCGAGCATCTGCGCATGTTCAAAGGATTTCCAAGACAATAATTATATTTTTTGAGAGATTGAGTTATGAAAAAACTGTTTTTCTTTCTGACTGTGCTGCTTTTTGCGGCAGTTCTTCCGGCTGAGACGCTCTACTACTATTCCGACGGCAGAAAAATCGAACTTACCGAGGATTTTTCAAGCTATTCCTTCATCAGAACTTCAAAAACAAGAGCTGATTTCAAACTTCCGGCTGATGTCAAACTGATCAAAAAGCACGAAAACATCTCCATTATTGAGGCTCCGAGCGAAAGCACTCTGAAAACATTACAGAAATCAGGCAATTTGTTTCCGTCATACAGAAAAAAAGAGGGCGGTACAGTTTATGTCAGTAACCAGATTTTTGTTAAAATTCCAGGGAAACCGAATACTGAAAATGCAGAAAAATGGTGCGAAAAACACGGAATGAAGCTTGTAAAGCAATATAAATATGTTCCTGAATGGTACCTTGTTTCTGTCGAAGAAAACCCGATAACAAAGGCTGCGTCACTTGTCGAAAGCAAAATTACGGAGGCTGCGGAACCCAGTTTTTTTATTCCGCTTCAGAAAAGAGCCTACAAGCCGAATGATCCGCTTTTTTCAAACCAATGGCATCTCCACAATGACAGTTCCAACACTTCTGTAACAGGCAATGACCACGCTCATGTTGCCGAAGCATGGGAAGTTATGAAGGCTTTCAAAGGAAATTTGGGCGGAAAAGGTGTTAAACTCGCGATTGTTGACGACGGATTCGACCTTGACCATGAAGATTTTCAGGGAAGATTCACTAACGGATACGATTTTAACGATAATGATAATGACCCGACTTACGAAAACAATAACAGGTATCCTGAATATTCCGACATGCATGGAACATGCTGCGCCGGAGTTGCCGGAGCTGCGACAGACAACGGAACGGGTGTTTCAGGTGCATGCCCTAACTGCACTCTTATTCCCATTAGAATGGACATGATGACATATTCTCTCGATTCCGCGGCAATCGACAGTTTTGAATGGGCTGCAGATGCAGGTGCCGACATAATCTCGAACAGCTGGGGTCCGGAAGACAACGGCGGCGCAGTTGATATGAACACGACGCTGAAAAACCTTGTCGCCAATCTTGCGACAACCGGCAGAAACGGCAAAGGAATAGTTATTCTTTTTGCGGCAGGAAACGGCAATGAAAGTATTGATTCAAACAATACGAAAGACGGATTTGCCGGTAATCCGAATGTTTTTGCAATCGGTGCCACGAAGGCTGACGGTGTGCGCACTTCTTATTCAGATTACGGCAAATCTCTCGATTTCATGGCTCCTAGCAGCGATTTTGCAGATGATGATTACGATCATGACGGTTATTACGATACTCTTGACGGCATTTGGACAATTGACAACACTGGAAAAGACGGCTACAACACTGGAAAAAGCTCTCTCGGCGATAAAAACGGCAACTATACCAACGATTTTGGCGGAACTTCTTCGGCATGTCCGCTTGCTGCCGGCATAACCGGACTTATTCTTTCTGCAAATCCTGCTCTTACCAGAAATGAAATTTATGAAATATACATAGAAACTTCAGACAAAGTCGGCGGTGTAAACTACTCTAACGGATTTAACGAAAAATACGGCTACGGTAGAATCAACGCATGTGAAGCCGTTAAAAAAGCTCTCGAAATGGCTGGGAAAAATGTTTCTCAGGTAACATGCGGCGGAACAGTCATAAATCCAGGTCCGATTGACGAAGATCCGGACATCGACGACACAACCGATACCGGCACAGACACAGGCGACACAGCCGATACCGGAGACACGACCGATACTACTGATACAACTGATACCGGCGATACGACCGATACTGGCGATACAACCGATACTGGCGATACAACTGA
>DBYV01000031.1:32415-36237 GCA_002310995.1 bacterium UBP6_UBA1177
ACAACTGACACTGGCGACACAACCGACACCAGTGACACAACTGATACAACTGACACCGATGACAAGGAAAACTGCGGAAACGGCTTCCTTGATGACGGCGAACAGTGTGACGACGGCAATAAAATCGACGGCGACGGCTGCTCGAAATACTGTATGAAAGAAAAAACAAAAAAATTGGAATCAAACGGCGGCTGCTCGCTCGACCTTCTCTAGAATAAAGAAATCTAATATTTTCTCAGCATAATAACTTCAAATCTCTTCAACATTAAGAGTCTGGATTTATTCCTAACTGCACTTAACAGACATTTGTGATAAGTATACATCAAAAGCATCAAAGCGCCGTATAAACGGGATATGAAGCGATTCCTGAAGTCATACTAACATTCCAGAGTCTTAGCTACTTTCAGAATTATGCAGATTGAACTCTCACAATAGAGATGCAAGGGCAAAAAAAAGCCCCTCCGAAGAGGGGCTGTAAAGCAAATCTCTATTCAGATTACTGAGCCGGGCATGCGGAGAAACCAGCACCCATCTGGCTTGTGATGTTTCCGCCGTACATCGGAGCATTTTCTGTGCTGTAGATTTCGATCTGAGAACCTACGATAGCGATATTGCCGGCAGATCCCGCTGCAACATTCATGGTGTTTACAGTCAAAGTACCGACTGCGAAAGCGTGGTAGCAACCAACAGAATTGCCGTTAAGATCAACAACAAAAAGCTGAGCTGCATCGTCCTGAGTCAAACCTACGGAAATGTTGCCAGGAGCAGCATTTGCATTGATTACAAGGACAACAGCCGGATTCAAAGCGGTCTGACCATTGTTTGCAAAAGGAGTCTGGAAAATCTGAACCACATCGTCCTGAAGAGCTGCGTAGTAGTAAGCACCCTGAGCACCCATCGGCTGAACATTGCCGTTGGTTCCGAAAGTACCGGTTGCAAAATATGTCATGTTTACCATGCTCTGATCGAGACTGGTCTCGTTGGTAAGGATGTAGGTCGAGTTGACGTTGATATCAAGGTGACCGTAAGGAGCCGGATAAGCAGCATTGCCTTCTTCGTATGAAAGACCGCATTTTGCCGATTCGGTCGGGCAGTTTTCAACGGAGCACTGTACAGAAGGATCATTCTGGCAAGCTGCCGAGAAGCACTGCTGCCAAGCATAGTAATCTTCCTGACCGGTTGCTGAACCTGCATCAAAGCAAGCCTGAGCACAAGCCTGATCGCTCTCACCGCAGTTGTTCATGCACATAAAAATGTCTTCACAGCCTGCGCTTGTGGTGGTATCACCGGTGTCGCCGGTATCTGTGGTATCTGCGCCGGTATCTGTGGTATCTGAACCAGTATCTGTGGTATCTGTGCCTGTATCACCGGTATCACCTTCAGCCTTTGCTTCACATTTTCCTGTTGTTGCATTGCAGGGTTTTTCTGTACTGCACTGCTCGAAATTCTTCCATTCTTCCTGATCACATTTCTGAGAGAAGTCACCGTTGCATCTGAAAGCGCCCTGCTCAGTACATGCCGAGTTGTTACCGCCGTTGCCGCCGTCGCCGCCTTCATCTTCGCCGCCGCAGCTTACTACAAAAAGAGCTGCGATAAGAAGCATTGAAATCATCCAAAACTTTTTCATAAAAAACCTCCAAAAAATAAAAAAATAAAAAAGCCAAACGCCAAATAAACGGAGGTAGTTTACACTCAAAACTTTTTAAGTCAAGCAGGAATTAAAAAGCCGAAATACCGACATGTCGTCATTGATTTTTGCCGATACGTTGTTTCTTTACATTTTCCGAAAAAAAAATACCATTCACAGAATTTCAGGTTCTCTTTTTTTGAGGTTTACTATGAAAAAGTTTTTTATTTTTCTCCTTTTTGTATTTATGCTCGTTTCATGCGGCGAAGACAATTCGCTGAAACCGGAGACGGCAGAAACGCTCATCAAAGAGCGCTTGGCGAAAATGCCGGGGCGAAGTGTCTCGTTTTATCTCGGTGCAATGACAGATCCTTCATACAAACCGGTTTACAAAGCAATCGCTACCGGAAAATATCTCACTTTTAGAGACGATGTCTATGTCGAAGCTGCCGGCAAGAAAATGCCGATGTTCGAAGCAACAGAAGAGGGCAAAAAGATTTTCCAGTGTGAAAAAAACCGCTGCACGGCTGAAGTCTGCTCAACTGTTTTCGACCGTTTCACCGGAATCGTGAACAGAGGAAAGTATGCAAATGCCGAATATCAGGTAAAAACAGTCTGCGAAGGCGAACTTTACGAGATTTTCAAGCCTCTCGCCGACAAACAGTATATAAAACCAGAAACGACCGTTGAAAAAGCGGAATTCGAGTTTTCAAAAGAAGATAAAAAATGGATTTTGAAGTAGGAGGAAAAAATGGCTGAATGTTACTGCGGAAGCGGAAAAAATTATGAAGACTGCTGCAAACCTATAATAAAAGGACAAAAAAACGCCGAAACAGCTGAAGAACTGATGCGCGCAAGATATTCGGCTTTCGCCGCTCATGAAATAGACTTCATTATGGACACAGTAGTTCCTGACCAGACAGGAAATATGACACGTGACGCAGTTGAAAGATGGTCGAAGAAGACCGACTGGAAAAAACTCGAAATCACGGGAACCGAAGCTGGCGGCAAAGACGATGAAACCGGCAGCGTAGATTTCAAAGCTTTCTCGCTGCTTGACGGTGTTATGCAGTGCCATCACGAGCATGCGATGTTCAAAAAAATCGACGGAAAATGGTTTTTCGAGGACGGAACACAGATCATGCCTGAGCAGGTCAGACGCGAAAGCCCGAAAATCGGCAGAAACGATCCGTGTCCCTGCGGAAGCGGTAAAAAATACAAGAAATGTTGTGGTAAGGATGCATAATACCGCATTTTTTATTTTCTAATTTAGGAGGCATTATGAAAAAATTCATGCTTTTCACGCTGATGACTCTTTTCTGCATGACTTTGTTCGCGGAAAAGGTCTACAGAAGCGACGGAACATTCTTTGAAATGAAGAGAAACGGCAATGTTTTCGCTTCGAGAATCAACGCTGCTTCTCTCAAGGCTCCCGAGAACTACAAAATGAAATGGGTTTCCGGCGACGAATTTATTGTTATCGACAAACATCAGCAGGGAAATCTGCCGGTTTATCTTGTCGGAATGAACATTGTGGTCGCCGATTCAGTTCTTTTTTACAATGGGACCAAACCTGTAGAATTCATAGAAAAAAAATATGGCATCAAAGCCAAAGAGCTTTGGAACGGATACGATCTTGTCGAGTTCGACGGCGCAGCTGACAGCGTAAAAACAGCTCAGCAGATTGTTGAAAACGGCGATGGATTTGCGTTCCCTAACCTTTACAGAAGATACGAGCTCAAGGCTGTAAATCCTGTAGTCTTTCCGATCAGCGACAAATACTACAAAGAAGGATATCAATGGTCTCTCAAAAACACAGGAAAAGCTATCGGTGTCTATGGCGGTGATGTAGAAACTCTTAAAAATGCCGATATCAAATTCGAAGAGGCCATGGAACTTATTCACAATGAAATCGAAGCTGGAAATCTTGAAGGTTTTGAGGTTGCAAAAGTCGCTATCATGGACAGCGGTGTTGATTTCAACCACCCCGACCTCAAGAACAAACTTGAAGACGGTTTCAACATGGTTCATACCGGCGAAACCGGAAACCCCGGAACTTATGATCCGAACGATCCGCAGAACGCGATGTACGGCTCGGCTGGTTACTCCCACGGAACAAACTGCGCCGGTGTCGCTGCGGCTGAAGGCAACGAAATCGGAACGGTCGGAATCTGCCCGTGGTGCGGAATTTACCC
>DBYV01000031.1:36272-70642 GCA_002310995.1 bacterium UBP6_UBA1177
TGGAAATCTACACAAAATATGCGGAAGATCCGGCAATCGTCGCAGTCAACTGCTCATTTGGTCCGATGGCAGGTTTCGGTGACATTCCTGCTTCGGAAGGCGAAATCAAAAGCCATAAAAAATTCATGCAAGAAGGTAGAAACGGCAAAGGCGGCGTCATCGTCTATGCAAGCGGCAACGACGGCGTTGATGCAAGTTATACCGGAATTCTTACATACAAATTCAAAATGAACCGCGGCGAAGAAGAAGTTGAAAGCAGTGTTGTCACAGTCGGCGCAAGTTCCGGTTGGGATACTCGTGTCACCTACTCTAACTTCGGTGAAATGCTTGACATCGTAGCTCCCTCACTTTCGATGAGACCGACTCTCGGCATCGCAACGAGCTACCTCACAGGTTACGGCGACATGGAAGACAAAGACTACACGAACCAGTTCAGCGGAACTTCTTCGGCTGCTCCGGTAATCACAGGTGTATTCGGCGTTCTCTTCTCGGTAAATCCGGAACTTACACTTGAAGAAGCTATAGACATTCTTCACAAAAGTGCCGACAAGGTAAACCCCGAAACCGGTTTCTACAAAGAAGACGGCCACAGTATTAAATACGGATTCGGCCGCGTCAACCTTCTCAAAGCTGTCAGACTTGCTATGGGAAAAGAAATGTGTGAAAAAAGCGCTGACGAAACAGCCGACAACATCGACAACAACTGCGACGGAAAAGTTGATGAAGGTCTCACTAAAGACATCTCCAAAGTTTCAGCAAAATGTAAAGAGAATGCAGACTGCGAAACAGCTGATTTTACAGGAAAGGAAGTCTCCTGTCTCTCCGGTGTCAGCGGTAAATTCAACCTCAAGGACGGTTACTGCGTAATAAAAAACGACAAATTCACATGTCCTGACGGAACAGCTCCGACAGATGACTACGGTCAGGACTGCCTTCTTGAGTGCAACGATGACAACCCTTGTCCGAAAGGTTTTGCGTGCACCGACAAAATGCTTGGTCTGTGTTATCCGGAATGTTCAGACAACGATGACTGCTCGCAAGATGCTTACTGCGACGAAACAACAAAACTCTGCCGCCTGAATCCGTCAGAACCGATGGGACCGTGCGAAACAACAGAAGACTGCAAATACGGCGCAATGATGTGTCTCACCGAAATACCCGACGGAATCTGCCTCATCATGTGCAGAGACGACAACAACTGCAACGATGTGGAAAATGGCCCGAACAAATGCGCAGAGGTCAATTTCGGCGGTTACAACATGAACCTCTGTCTGCCGGGCTGCGAAGACGACAGCCAGTGCAGAAGTTTCGGCGGTTATATGAGCATGAAATGCCACAAACGCTACAACGAAAAGGAAAATATCTGCGGTATGCCGTGCAAAGAAGACCTTGACTGCGTTGACGAAAATGCAAAATGCTCCAATTCAAGATGCGTTCCGCTTGATTACAAAGAGGAATCAGATTCAGACACTGACGCAGATACGGAATCAGATGCCGATGGCGACGAAGACGCTGTTTCCGATGAAGAACCGACAGATGACGAAATGAATCTTGACGACGATCAGCCGAAGAAGAAAAAATCAAGCGGCTGTGCAATCACCAATCTTTAAATCCTGAAATTTCACGCGGTGGTAATCCTGCCGCCGCTTTTTTCATTGCGCGCCATGTCGCCGTGACGACGTGACGATGAGAGATGCACGCTTTCGAAATTTCGATTTGCCGTTGCGCGCATGTCGCCGTGACGACGTTACGCCGTTACGACGTTACGTTGATGGAAGCGCGCTTAAGAGAAAACCAAAAGATCGGGTTTAATTATCAAAATCAATCCCAAAGTGAGCATCAGAAGGCCGCTCACGAGTTTGAGTTTTTTAGCGTGTTTTTCCTCGAATCTGTGCTTGCCCATCGTGACGACAAAAACCAGCACGATTATCGCAAGAGGAACAACATAATAAACGTTGTAAAGCGCCATGTAGAGATATTTTTTGAGTGTCGAGACATTCTGAATCGAAAGAACCCTGGTATAAATTGCTGGAAGTCCTATCGTGCAGCCGAGCTCGATCAGATTGACAAAAAACGCAAGAGCGATCGTTCCGAGAATCGAGAGGAACATGCTTTTGTTGTTGATAACTTTTCTCATTTTCTCAAAAAGTTTCGGCTTTACTTTGTCGGGAATCATCAGGCTGACCCCTTTTTTGAAGAAGAAAAACTCCTTCATGTTGATAAGTCCCATTATGAGCGCGACGACTCCAAGGGCGATCGTGACATAGGTCGTCATTCCCATAAACGTGAAAATATTGAGCCATGCCGTCATGAAAAGGAAATAGACAACGCCCGAAGAAAGAACGAAAACCGTTCCTATCATTATGACTTTTTTTCTGTTTTTCGCCGCGACAAGAAGGGTAAGAAGGAACATCAGAACCCACATTGCACAGGGGTTTACGCCGTCAAGAAGACCGATAATGAAGGTAAAACTCGGAAGTTTGACAAGTTGCGCGTCGATTTTTCCTAAAACCGGCACGTCAATCACGTTTTCCTTACACTCCTGGCACTGCTCGCCGCACGATTCCCCGTCAGCCTTGTTCATTTCAATCATTTCGCGGATAAGAGCGTCGTGATGACCTGCCTGGAAGCCGACAATGAATTTTCCGTTGAAAATAAATGTCGGGACACCGCCGCCCTGAATACCGAGCTTTTGAGTCATTTCCCTGAAAAGCTGCATATTTTCAGGCACTTTAAGCACTTCAAGTTTTTTGAAAGTGATATCTTTATACTCTTTTTCAATCTGCTCAATAAACGGCTGTGCCTCGTGGCAGTGCGGGCACTTATAGGAATAAAAAAAGTAAAAAACATTGTCTTTCTGCACTTCTTCGGCATGAACTGCAAACGAAAAAAGAGCCAGAAGGAGCAGCAGGAAAATTTTTTTCATAAAAACCTCCTTGATGGAACAAAAAAATCCGGCAATAATAGCCAAAATCATTTTTTTAACAAAAAAAGATTGAATTTTATTTCCTTGTTGCCGGTTTTTTGACCGGTTTTCCGATCATTTCTCGGATTTTCTCTTCGAAAGAACCCTTTTTGAAACCCATGATATATTTGTCCTTAAAAACGAAAGTTGGAACACCGCGCCCCTGCATACCAAGTTCATCGGCTTTCTTTAGAAAAACAGCCCGGTTAACTTCGTCTTTAGAAAGCTCAAGTTTTTTAAATTTTATATCGGGATACTCTTTTTCAAGTTCTTCGACAAACGGCATAGCTTCATGGCAGTGCGGACACGAATCAGAATAGAAAAAATAAAAAACTTCGCTTGCCGACACTTCTTCGGCAAAAACCGCAACCGGCAAAAGCACGAAAATCAGACAAAAGACAAAATTTCTCATAAAAACCTCCAGAAAAGCAAATCAAAACCAGATATTTTAACCTGGAATCCAAATTTAACAATGAATTACTATCAGTATTATCAAAAACTTTGTTTTCCTGCCCATTTATGCTAAAAAAGCGCAGATTTTAACCTTATCTTTGCCCCCTCGCCACAGTGGAGAGGGGAACAAAAGGGGTGAGGTTTTACGGAGGTTTTCATGGATAAGATTCTTATTTTGGATTTTGGTTCACAGTATAACCAGCTCATCGCGAGAAGAATCAGGGAGATGAATGTTTACTGCGAGCTCAAACCGTTCGATGTTTCACTTGATTTCATTAAGGATTTTTCGCCAAAAGGGATAATTTTCTCCGGTGGACCCTCTTCTGTCAACGATGAAGGTGCACCCGATGTCGATCCGAAAATTTTCGAACTCGGAATTCCGATCCTTGGCATCTGCTACGGAATGCAGCTAACATCGTCGCGTCTCGGAGGCAAGCTCAGCAGCGGAAAAAGCCGCGAATACGGCCGTGCTTACATCGAAAACCTCGCTCCCGAATCTCCTTTTTTCAAGGGAATTTCGCTCAAAACACAGGTCTGGATGAGCCACAGCGACTACGTTTCGGAGATTCCGCAGGGATTTTATCCGATTGCAAAAACCGACACGATTCCTTTTGCCGCAATCGGAAACGACGAGAAAAAAATCTACGCAGTCCAGTTCCATCCGGAGGTAAACCACTCTCTCGAAGGAAGAAAGATGCTTTCAAACTTCCTTTTTGAAGTGTGCGGCGCGAAAGCCGAATGGAAGATGGACAACTACATAAAAATCGCGACAGAAAACCTCAAAAACACGATCCAGGACAAAAAAGTGGTCCTCGGTCTTTCGGGCGGAGTCGATTCATCCGTCACTGCGGCGCTTTTAGCACGCGCAATCGGCAAAAACCTCACCGCGATTTTCGTTGACAACGGACTTCTCCGCAAAAACGAACGCGAAGAGGTTGAAGCGAACTTCAAGGATATGCTCAATCTCATCGTTGTTGACGCAAGAGACGAATTTCTCGGCAAACTCGCAGGTGTCACCGAACCCGAAAAGAAAAGAAAAATCATCGGCAACACTTTCATTGAAGTTTTCGAGCGCGAGGCGAACAAAATCAAGGATGCAGATTTCTTAGCTCAGGGAACGATCTATCCTGACGTGATCGAAAGTTCCGTCAACAAGAAAGGGGCTTCGACCACGATAAAAAGCCACCACAATGTCGGCGGTCTCCCAGAAAACATGAAGCTGAAACTTGTTGAACCGCTGAGAGACCTTTTCAAAGACGAAGTTCGCGAACTAGGGCTCAAACTCGGACTTCCCGAAAAGCTCATCAAACGCCATCCATTCCCAGGACCAGGCCTTGCGGTCAGAATTCTGGGTGAAGTCACGGGCGAAAAATGCGATATTCTCAAGGAAGCGGACCACATTTTCATCGAGGAAATCAGAAACGCCGGCCTTTACGACGAAATTTCACAGGCGTTTGTCGTTCTCCTTCCCGTAAAAACCGTCGGAGTCATGGGCGACTGCCGCACCTACGAATACGTTGTCGCTCTCCGCGCCGTCAAAACGGACGACTTCATGACGGCCGACTGGTTTGAATTTGACCCGAAATTCCTCAAAAAAGTAAGTTCCCGCATAATCAACGAAGTCAAAAGAATAAACCGCGTCGTCATGGACATCAGCTCGAAACCACCGGCTACAATCGAGTGGGAATAGTAAAAAAAAACAAATTGACGCGTTTTTTGGTAACATTGACCAAAATAATTGGACGAAAAATAATTGTTGATTAAAATTATGCGGTTTTTTTCAAAGGTGCAGCATGGATACGTTCAAACAAAACAAAATTTCAAAGAAAGCTCCGATAACAAAAAAACAGGCGTCCGACAGCGGAATGGCGCTAGTTCTCATAACTCTTATCTGTTTTGTAGTGCTTAAGCACGACGCATGGCTGTGGGCAGCGATGGTAATTCTCATCATCAACATGATTTCACCAATAATTTTCAAGCCTTTTGCATTTGTATGGTTCGGATTTTCGCGGATTTTGGGAACTTTCATGTCCAAAATAATGCTCGCGCTTGTTTTCTTTATCGTTGTCTTTCCGGTTGGGCTCTTGCGCCGGATTTTAGGCAAGGATTCGCTCCGTCTGCACCAATTCAGGAAGGAAAAAACTTCGGTTTTTGCTGAAAGAAACCACGAATACACCGCTGCTGACCTCGATAAACCTTACTAAGGAGATAAAAATGGAACTTCTGAAAGATTTGTGGGGATATCTGAAAGTTCGTAAAAAATTCTGGCTTCTCCCGTCAATAATCGTTCTTCTGCTCATCGGACTCCTCGTGGTTCTTTCGAGTTCAAGCGCGATTGCTCCCTTTATTTACACAATTTTTTAGTTCAGGTTTGGTATGAAAAAAGAGATAATTTTAGGAATTTCAGCATATTATCATGACAGTGCAGCTGCTCTTCTGATCGACGGCGACATTTTTGCTGCGGCTCACGAGGAGCGTTTCACCCGCAAAAAACAAGACCCTTCTTTTCCGATAAACGCGTGCAGATTCGTTCTCAGTCAGGCCGGAATAACACTTGACGATGTCACAGCGGTTGCATTTTACGACAAACCCTACATCAAGTTCGAAAGGCTGCTCGAAACTTACCATGCTTTCGCTCCGAAAGGGCTCAAGAGCTTCAATTCGGCGATTCCGGTGTGGATAAAAGAAAAACTTTTCATGAAGGATATGCTGCGCGAAGAACTCGCCAAACTCGGCGGCAGGATCCCGAAGCTTTACTTTCCCGAGCACCACTTGTCTCATGCGGCGAGCGCGTTTTATCCCTCCCCTTTCGAGGATGCCGCAATACTCACGCTTGACGGAGTAGGCGAGTGGGGAACTCTGACGATCTGTCACGGAAAAGGCAATAAAATCACGGTGTTAAAAGAACTCGATTTCCCGCACTCGATCGGTCTTTTTTACACAGCTTTCACCTATTACTGCGGTTTCAAGGTAAACAGCGGCGAATACAAACTCATGGGGCTTGCTCCTTACGGCAACAAACACGCTGAAGAGACGAAAGAAATCAAGCGGAAAATACTCGAAAACATGATCGATCTGCGCGAAGACGGCTCGTTTTTGCTCAATATGGACTATTTCGACTATGCAACCGGCCTCAGCATGACGAACGACGCCAAGTGGGAGAAACTTTTCGGATTTCCTCGCAGAAAATCGGAGAGCGAGCTCAACCAGCACTACATGAATATGGCTTATGCGATTCAGGAAATCACCGAAGAGATGGTTCTTAAACTCGCTGAAACTGCGAAAGAACTCACGAAATCGGAAAATATCGTCCTGGCAGGCGGTGTCGCCCTCAACTGCGTCGCAAACGGCAAGCTTCTACGCACGAAAATGTTCAAAGGGCTCTGGGTTCAGCCCGCTTCGGGTGATGCAGGCGGTTCACTCGGCGCTGCGCTTGCTCTGCACTATATTTCGTTCGGCCACGAAAGGACGAATATCGAAAAACGCGATTCGATGAAAGGCGCTTATCTTGGCCCCGAATTCAGTGACCGCGATATCGAAAACGTTGCCCGCAGATACGATGCTAAATACAAAAAATTCGATGATTTCAGCGAGTTATGCGAAAAGACGGCCGATCTTTTAAACAACGACACCGTTATCGGCTGGTTTCAGGGAAGAATGGAATTCGGCCCTCGCGCTTTGGGCAACCGCTCGATTTTAGGTGATCCGAGATGCCCCGAAATGCAGAAAAAACTCAACCTCAAAATCAAATACCGTGAAGGTTTCAGACCGTTTGCCCCCTCGGTCCTTGAAGAAGACATTTCGACATTTTTCGATATCGACATGATTTCGCCCTACATGCTTCTTGTCGCGCCCGTTCTTGAATCGAGACGGACGAAACTTCCCGAAAAATACGAAGAACTGCCGCTTTACGAAAGGCTTTACTTCCTCCGCAGCGATGTTCCGTCAATCACCCACATCGATTTTTCGGCGAGAATCCAGAGTGTAAGCCGCGAAACCAATCCGAAATACTGGCAGCTCATCAACACTTTCAAGCAGAAAACGGGCTACGGAATCGTCGTCAACACTTCTTTCAATGTCCGCGGAGAGCCGATTGTATGCTCGCCTGACGACGCATACCGCTGCTTCATGCGCACAGAAATGGATTATCTCGTCATGGGAAACTATCTTTTCGACAAAAAGGAGCAGCCCAACTGGGATAAATCAGATAATTGGAAGGAAGAATTCAAACTCGACTGAGCCGGAACTGAAATCTGAACGGTTTCTGTAATATTTTCAAGAAATTACCAGTTGTTGTAATCAGGGATGGCGCCTTGGTTTATCACATAATCATCAACGTAATTCGGAGTAAGTTCGCATGCATCACTTGAATGGTTGCCGACCCATTTGATTTCGACAACTTTCCATGAGTCACCCTGGCTGTCAAAAGTATTTATATCATAATCAAAACTATTACCGTTATCCGATGGAAAACCGCCGTAAACCGCCTTGAGTGTTCCACCGCAGTAAATATTGACAACAGGGTGCGTAACAGTATTTCCACTTGTTGAATAATAATTTACCATTACACGGAAAATGTCTCCGTCGTCAGGATTGTCGAGATAAATATCTTCTGCAAGCCCCGGGGTGTTGATATTTTCATAGAGGCGCGGATTTTTCATATTTTCAGTCACAACTCCGCTTTGGTTATAATTTATTGTCGCTGCATATCCCCAGCCGGATACGTTCCAATTATATTTTGTGCTTGACGGATCTCCGTTGCAGTCTTGGAAATAACAGGAACTGGAATTTTTCCATGCTGTCGATACACCGTTTTTGCCCAAATAAAGGTCAAGATCCACGGTCCCGGTTTTATCCCAGCAGAGCTCAACTCTGAGGCCGTCGGAAACGACATGAAGAATCCATTCGCACTCCAAAATTTCACCGTTAGGACGGGTGACTTTAAGGTGAAGTATATAGCTTCCCGAAGATTTGAATTTCACTTTGAACTGAGAAAGTCCGACACCGCTGACAACGGTTGTCTCTTCACCTTCGCCGTCAAGTTCTTCTAAGGTTTTCGCCGCTTTTATTGTAAAGCTCGTTTTTTCAAGAACTATGTCGCACGGACCTTTACTCAAAGTCCATTCCCATGTCGCTGTTTCTGCATCGTTTAACTGGTGGTTTTTATCATAAATATGGTTGCCGTCGATTGTTTTGTCTATAAAAGGCTGAGCTGTTCCGATATCGTAAGAGCAGTCAATAGCAAGAGCGTACCAGCAATGTCCTGTCGGGTTTTCATCGTAGTATCTGCTGCCGCTTATATAGTAGCCTGCATTATTGTCGCAGGCGCAGTAGATTTTATGGGTATTTTTTTCCGTGTAACAGCTTCCGTCGTTGCAGAAACCCTCCGGGCATATTGCAGGATCATCAATATCATTGCCATCTGAATCATTGATTTCGTCCGAGTCTGATATTTCAACATAGTCATTGTCGGAATAGCCGGCATTGTCCGAATCATCGATTTCGTCCATGTCTGATATTTCAATATTGTCATTGTCGGAATAGCCGGCATTGTCCGAATCATCGATTTCGTCCAAGTCAGATATTTCAATATTGTCATTGTCGGAATTGCCGGTATTGTCCGAATCATCGATTTCGTCCAGGTCAGATATTTCAACATTGTCATTGTCGGAATTGCCGGTATTGTCTGAATCCTCAATGTCGTCAGTGTCTGATATTTCGACATTGTCCGCATCGGAATTGCCGGTATTGCCTGAATCATCAATGTCGATATCGGAATCGTCGGCGGGAGTTGCTTCTTCCGGATCAAGTGCGATAAAAGTGTAGGCGGTGAAGTGTCCGGTCGTCATCATAATCGGATCACCGGCAGCGCTCATCATAATCGGATCACCGGCAGCAGTAACCATAATCGGGTCGCCTGCCGCACTTATCATAATCTCCTCGCCGTCAGCATTCATCATAATCGGGTCTCCGGCAGCATTCAGCATGATCGGATCACCGGCAGCCGACTGCATGATCGGATCACCGCTTTCATCATGCCCGGTGATTTTAACCGCGGCACCCGAACTGCTGTAGTTCCATTTGCCTTGCGACTCGTTGAAAACTGCTGCTGCAATTATTTTGTTGTCAACTTTTGCAAGGCTTGTCATAGAGATGATAACGGGTTTTTTGAAAATTGTACCTGACGGCTCGAACTCTACTACTTTGCTGATGACATCGCGGCCTTCGGTGTCTTTGTAACCTTCGGAATCATAAATCCGCATAGTTATTGTCACGTTAGAATCCACCGCATTGCCTGGGATTTCGATGGAAATTTCATCGCCGGAACTTGTCATTGTTCCACCTTCTTCTGCCGAAATTTCCTTCGTTACTTCCTCCTTGAGAACAGCACCTTTATGTTTCTCGGTTTTGTTTTTACTGCCGCATGAAACCGCAAAAAACAGCACTGTGAAAATGACCGGAATCACAAAAATTTTTTTCATTATAAACCACCTGAAACACATTATTCAAACAACGTAATATTCTAGGCTCCTTGCTAAAAATATCAAGAAAAACAGAGCGTTTTTTATTCGTAAAATGGATTACTTCCCCTCGAACATCTTTCTTCTGAAATTCGGATCGGGAAGGACAACACCAATTGTTATAGATGCTTTATTTTCACCGACTGCCGAGGAAAGATTTTTGTAAAATTCACGGCTGACATCCAGAACTTTTTCTTCAAAATCGGCATCTGTAATTTCATTGCGATACCACTGAAGCAGAATATCCTTGCTTTCATCAAGAACTTTTTTGTATTCTGTGACACACGCTTCAGTTTCTTCCGGCTGGAAACCGAAACTTGCCAGTTTTTTTGTCAGTTCGATATCAAAAAAATTTTTAAACTCTTCGAGTGTATAATCCCAAATCTGGTTCTCTTTTTCGCGGTTGTCAGGTCTGTTCTCGGATTTTAGGCGCGCAATCTCGTCTTTCATCGCCTTGAATTTCAGATCCTGATGCTGTGCAAAATCGTTTGAGCGGCCGCCATACTGTCTTGTTTCAGCCGCAATAAGTTTTTTCTTAAGCATTTCCAGATCTATTTTCAGTGATTCATTTTCTTTGGCATAAGTTTCCGAAATATTTTTTAACCTTTCGAGCTCCATGTTGTCCTGATAGATAATGAAGGTGAAAGCCGCTATCATAACAATGTCGGTAATCATAAGCATCAAAATTTTTTTATTCATATTCACAAACTCCTTTTGTTAAAAACTTTTCTTGCCACAATTCAATGCTTTTTTCTGAAAATCCTATTTTTTTCAACAGCTTAAAAGATTCAACATTGTTTTTCGAAGAACGGAGAAGAGAAATCACCGCTTTGCTTTCGGAAGTTTCTGACGAATTTCCGGTCATTTCGAAAAAAAGATCTCTAGAATCAGGCATTTTTTCAAAATAAGGGAAGCAGAAAGAATCAAAAAAAGCGCTGAAAGCATTGCTTTTGTCTTTGCTGTCAAAATTTTTCACAGTCAGGGAAGAAGAAGCCGATTTTGTAAAACCCTGTCTTGCAGCGCTTTTCAGGCTTTTATCCGAAAGAACAGTTATTCCCGTCTTTTCATTCTTTTCATTAATTTTGACTGACACAAAATAGATCCCTTTTTCGTAAGTTCCCTTCAGAACTGCATAACCGCGGTCAGAGGAAAGCGATATTCTGCCGCGCTTCATTCCGTTAACTGATATTTCTCCGCTTTTTATGCCGTGAAAAAGTATTCCGGCTTCGGTGCGTCCGGGAATTTCAATATAAAGGTAAAGATAGGAAGTTTTGCCTGAAAGTCCCTTGATTTCTTTAAAGTTCGGTTTGCTGCCGAATTTCCTGAATTTGGAAAACGGAAGATCGTAAAGTGATGCAAAGACCTCTTTAAAACTGTCATTTTTATCAGATTTAAGCCACTCCTGATATTTTGCCGGCTTAAGATAGAATACTTTATAATAATCTTCCAGCGAACTTTCCGCACTTAACGAAAGGCATAAAAAAAATAAGGGGAGCAATGCCCCCCTTTTTAAAAGAAAACTCATTTCCGCTATTTAAGTTCTTCAAGAAGTAACATCGATTTCAGATAAATCTCATCAGTCGGAAGCAGGCTCTTCATAAGCATTTCAAGCGTTCTGGTTGCTTTTGACTTATTCGTTTCCTTCATTCCGAAAGCTTCCCAGTAAAGAGCCTGAGCCTTTGTCGAGATAGCTTTCAAGCCTTCTTTCGCCGATTTGCTGTTACCGTCAAGGAAGAGAGCTTCGTTGAAATCCTTTCTTGCTCCGGCGAAATCATTCTTATCGAGTTTTGCAAGACCAGATTTCGAGTATGCGTCAGCCATCGAAGACTCAATCTGTTTCGTAACTTTCGTAAGCTGAACTTCACGGACACCTTCTTCTTTGTATTCCTGTTTGAATTTCTGTTTTACCTGCTGAAGTTCAGCTTTGTTGATTTTGTCAAGGCTCTCCTGATATTTCTTGGAAACCTGTTCCTTCTTAGCCTTTGCTTCAGCCTTGTCTTTCTCGGATGATTCAGGTTTCTTTGCTTCCAGATTATCAATATCGGCGCGAATTTTTTCAATCTGGAGTTTGTTATTCTGGGAAGTCTTTTCCCAATTCTGTTTTTCCTTATCAAGAACAGCCTGTCTCTTCTCTTTTCTCTTTTCCTTTTCCGCAAGCAGCTTGTCTCTCTTGTCCATCATCTGCTGTTTGCGTTTTTCTCTGTCTTCCTTTTCCTTGATTTCCATATTGTCGTATTTGTCGACAATATTGGTTTTTCCTTTTTCGTACTGTTCTTCTTTTGCAGCTTCCTGTTTCTGCCATGCAGCTTCCTGTTTTTTGCTGTCCGCATGGTGTTTTGCCTGCATACCTTCAAGTTTTATAGCCCAAGCATTGTTGGCGTTGTCAATCTCTCTTGCAAGAGCATCGATCTGCTTGTCGTTGTTAGCCATATTCGCTCTGTCAGCAGCAGTTTTTCTTTCAAAAGCGGCAGCGCGGGCAGCCTTTTCCCTGTTCCAGGTTTCCTGCTGTTTTTCACGCTCTTTCTTTCTTGCTTCGATCTTGTCATCTCTTTCTTTCTGAGCCTGAGCAATCTGCTGATCAATACCCGCCTTTGTTTTTTTCTTGTCGTTCATAAATGCCTGATGCTGCTTTTTAGCTGCTGCTTCCTCAGCTTTTTTCTTCTTTTCGAAATCAGCGTTTTCTTTCTGAAGCCTCATGCTCTCATTCATAAGTTTTGCATCAAGGTCTGCAAAAATCTTTTCATATTTTTTGTCGATTTTGCTAGTTTCCTTCTGAATATAAGCATCATGCGATTTTTCATGCTGAGCAAGTTCCTTGGAAACTTTTGCATGTTCAGCTTTAATTGCTCCGAGTTCTTTGTTTCTCTGAGCAGTAAGTTTTGAAAGTTCGGTAGCAAGAACCTTTTTGAAACCGCTTTCAGCCACAGCTTTTTTCTTCATATTGGCATTCGTGTCAGCCTTGATAGCTCCGAGCTTTTGCTTTTTCTCCTGCTGAAGTTTAGCTACATCGGCTTTTAACTTAGTGCGAATACCGTTATATTTCTGAGCAATAGCAGCCTGTTCAGCTTTAACTTTTTCGTCAATACCTTTTGAACCTTCGACAGCACCCGCCTTCTTCGCGTTGAGGTCGTCAATAGTCTTTTTGTGGCCTGCAGTTACAACCGAAAGTTTTTCAGCCTTTTCTTTGTTGAGATTCTTCTTTTCACCGTTGAGTCTTGCAATCTCTTTTTCGTAAGGAGCTTTTACCTCTTTAAGTTTAGCCGGGTCCGGAGTATTTGACTTCTTTTCCCAGTTTTTCATCGCTGCCGAATTTGCATTAAGCTCTTTCTGTTTTGCTGCGATATTGTTGCGGATGGAAGCTTTTTCCTTGTCGCCCCGTGCTTTGTATTTAGCGTTAAGATTTGCCTTTTCAGCCTGAATCTTTTTGATTTCATTAGCCTTTTCAACATTGACAGCATTCTTTTTAGCCTTTACGCTTGCTGCTGCATTCTTTTCTTTAGCTGCACCGTCAGCTTTTATTTTCTTAGAAACGCCTGTTCTCTGAGCCATCTGGTTTTTGTGGGCCGATTCAGCTGCCGCAACCTTTTTCTGATGAGCCTTGAGTGCATTCGATTTTTCCTGTTCGATAGCTGCAACATCTTTCTTTATCGAAATAAGTTCGAGGTTTTTCTCTTTTTCGATTTTGGAAAGTTCGTTTTTGTTGCTTTCGATCTTTCTTTCGTATTTCGATTTTTCAAGATTGATCTTTCTGGTTGCACTTTCTTCCTCGAACTTGATCTTTCTTTCGATTGAAGCCTTGTCGTTGTCAATCTTTCTGATAGCGGAAGCGTGTTCCCTTTCAAGTTTGGCAAGCTCAGATTTGTTGTCCTTTGCTGCTTCCTTTTTGTCCGCAAAGTTCTGCATTTCGCTGTCTCTAGCAGAAGATATCGCGTCAAGCAGTTCCTGAAGCTTATTTGTGGTTTCTATCTTTTTGTTCTCAAGTTCAGCAATAGACTGATTCATCTCGTCATTGATAGGATCAAGGCTGTAAGGAGCTGCTTTCTGCTCATATTTCTTGTCGATCGAAGCGATCTGCTCGTCGTATTTCGCGATTTTTGCATCGTAGGAAGCGGCGATTTTGCCTTCTTCTGCAGAAAGATCGCTCATCTTCTTTGCGTGTGCATCGGCGATTTTTGCGTCTTCCGCAGCAGCCTTGTCGAGCTGTGCCGCTGTTTCAGCCTTTATCTTTTCGACATCTTTGTTGACATCGTCTTCAACTTTGTCAGCCTTCTGGGCAAAAGCGTCTTCGACTGCTGAAAGTTTAATGTCAAGTTTGTTGAGCTCTTCGGCTTTCTGCTGCTCGAGTTTGCCGTCGATTTCAGCCATCTTGCCTTTTTCTTCGTCGATCTGGCCTCTCAGCGCGTTATCCTTTGCAGCAAGTTTGTCGATTTCTTTTGCAACATAGTCGCCCCAGTTTCCTTTGAAATTTTCAACTGCTTCGACCATCTTGTTTTTCTGTTCCATTATTTTGTCATCGATGTTTGCCGATTTTGTCGCATAGTCGTCGTCAAGTCTGCCTTTGAAGTCTGCGAACTTGCCGTTTTCAGTAGCAATCTGATCATCAATGTTGCCTGCTTCATTAAGAAGCTTTTCATTTTCCGAACGGAGAGCATTCTCTTTGTTAGCTTTTTCGTTTTCTTCGTCATCAACCGTTTTAGCAATGACATCCTGAAGTTTCGCAATTTTTTCTTCGTATTCCTGCTCTGTCTTTGCAGCTGCATCTTCGTTTGCGGCGATTTTCTGTTCAGCGGCAACTATTGTCTTTTCGTTTTCGGCAATCATTGTCTCTTCTTTTTTCGCCTTCATCGTTTCGGTATCATCGGTATGTTTCGCGATGTCTTCTTCGAGTTTTGTTTTCTTTGCAGCAAGCTGGTTAAGCTTTGTTTCGTAGTCCTTTTCAAGTTTTGTCTGAGCAGTCTCTTTTTCTTTTGCGTAGTCAGCTTCAGCTTTTGCACGCTCTTTCTCGACGCTTTCCTGAATCGTGCCGAGAGTTGTCGCGCTCTTCATCATGAACTCTTCGATTTCCTGCTGATACTTCTGGAGTTCCTTTTCCTTTGCAGATTCCTGGTCATCATATTTAACGAGGTTCTGGTTGAGACTGTCGAATTTTTTCTGGTACTCTTTTTCGACCTGGACATTGTACTTTCTGTCCTCGTCCTCGTTTTTCATTCTGACAGCTTCGTTCGCAGCAAGAATCTTGCGCTCTTCAGCTTCAAAATCATCTGCCATCTTCTGTATTTTGGCATCAGTGTCCCTGTTTTTAGCTTCGAGAGCCTGTTTGCGTTTTTCGAGCTCGGCAACTCTTTTTGTTACCTTTTCACCTTCGGTTGTTTCGAGCTTTTTCTGTTTTTCGTAATAAGCGTCTTTTTCCTGCTGGTGTTTCTTTTTCCAGTCACTGTAAGCCTTGTCGTTGGCTTTGAAATCATTATCTTTGGCTTCGTCACGTTTCTTATTCGAAACTTTTATAACACCCTTTTCACGCTGTTCAATCTGGGTAATCTGGCTTTCGAGATTTACAATTTCCTGTTCGATGTCGGAGTCGTCCTTTTCCCACTGATACTTCATATCGCGGATTTTGTTTTTAAGAGCGGTTTCCGCATCCTTCTGCTGTTTTACGAGCTCTTTTTCCTTGGCTTTAAGGTCGTTTATAGCCTTTTCTCTAGCCTTGATGTTGTTGTTTACCCAATCATCAATATCGGAAAGCTGTTTAGCGCGCCACTTTCTGAGATCTTCGATCTTCGATTTGAAAGTTTTGTGAATCTGTTCGACAGTCTGCGCATCCTGCGGATTGGGCTCGGCGTATCTTTTGCGGTTATTTTTGTCCTTTTTGAAAACCATCGCCTTATAGCCCTGCTCGCGGAGTTCAGTATCTGATTTTCTGAGAGATTCAAGAGTTCTGAGAGCAGCTTTGTAATCACCGTCATCAAGGGAATCTGTTGCTTTAGGAAGACCTTTCTGAATCTTCTGAACAGCTTCGAGAAGCGTACGCGCTATATCATTCTGCTGGCATTTGCAGTTAAGTTCGTTGGCCGCTCTGTCGAAAGTCTCGACTGCTCCGTCAAGATCGCCTTTGTCGTAAGCTGCAAAACCTTTTTTGATCTCTTCCTTGACTTCAGAGTATGAAGCAGTTCTGTTTGCAGCTACAGCAGGTTTTTTCGGGCTCTCTTCTTCTTCCGGTGCTGCCGAAGCAATCAGTGATTTGAGTGCATTGAGCATATCGGAAGCGATATCTTCGCTGTCAACATCGGAGCCTGAAGTTACCGTTTTCGAACCTTTTTTCTTGCCGCCTGCATCGAACATTGTGAGAACGACTTTCACATCGGATGAACCCTTTTTGATCTTCGGAACTACAACAAAATCAGAAGATTCATTCTTCGTGACGACCTGTGCCACACACTTCGGATCGCCGTTGCACCTGTCGGTCTTCGCCGGTTTTGCTGCCGTAACTTTAGCATTTTTGATGCTTGAGAGCAGCAAAGACAAATTGTCATCAATTTCTTTTGCAAGTTTTTTCTCCTGTGCAGTCTTCGCTATAGTCTGAGCGATGGAAACAGAATCTTCTGCAAACACCTGACAAGAGATGAAAACGATAATCAGGAAACTTAATGCATTTACAAGCTTTTTCACTTAACTCTCCCTAGGTTCATTTGTAAATCTCCCAAAAAATCGTTGTAGGATACAATATTGATTTGATTTAGTCAAATTTTTCAAGCCTCATTAAATAAAAAAGGACTCTTGCTGTTTTCGATTAAGAATAAAAACAAAATGTTGTTATTTCATGAGGTCGTCAAGTTCAACGATCCTGTTTTTGAAATTTTCCCGCTCTGATTCAGGCAGTTTTTCAATTATCGTCTTGTGATACTTCATCGGATCAATAACCTTGCCCTTATTTCCAAGATTGATCTGATAGTGAAGATGAGGAGCAGTTGATTTGCCGGTATTGCCTGAAGTCGCAATCTGCTGACCCACCGTAACTTTCTGACCAGGTTCAACATTGACTTCACTCAAATGGAGATATTTAAAGACATACGGGCTTCCTTTTGCCTCGATTTCAATACAGTAGCCGTTGTAACGGGTTTTCCAGTTAATACGCGACACAGTGCCGTCAACAGTAGCATAGACGGGAGTTCCGACATTCGCTTTGAAGTCAACACCTTCGTGTTTCGGAGCTCTGTCGCCTATCGTACTCGTAATTTGAATATAGCTTTTAATAGGAGCAAACGGCGATATGATTTTTTCAAGCATTATTCCGTCAGAATAATAATACTTTGCCACAGAACCTCTTACACTGTATTTGTAAATATTTATCTCCTTATTGAACTTATGAGAAAAATATTTGACAGCGATAATTTCGATGACATCGGGCAGATCGTTCCTTGTCCGTTTCTCTTCATCCGGAATAACACGGAAAACAAAATCAATTTTATCTCCCTTTCTGACATCGTTACGAAGAACTATATCCCATATCAGCAGCCTTCCGACATGTGCGCTGATTATATCTGCAAGGTTCGACATACCAAGCGCTTTTGATATCTGTTTAAGGTCATCGTTTGAGTTGAAAGCATTGTAAAAATTGTCTTCTATCTCTGCAGAAGCGGCAATAAGTTCGCCAGGTTCCGTCTTTATCTGGAGCTCTTTTTCCGGTTTTTCAGGTTCCGTAGCCTGCTGTTCTCCAGCCTGATCCGCCGCAATTGCCTGTTGTTCTCCCGCTTCAGCGTTGTTCTGAGCCGACTGTACTGCTTGAGCCTCTTCTTTTTCTTCTTCACCGCTTTTTACGGTGTAGACGATCAGCCCGATCAGAATGATGTTCAGACAAAACGAAAGGACAAAAAGCGTTTTCCACTTTTTTACCTGCGGATTTGTGAAAAGATAGGTCATTTTTCTCTCCTGAAAAGTGCGGAATAAAATACGGAATCAGTTGACGATACAGCCAACGGCCTGACTGTGCCGAATTCGTAAGCTATATTGTTTAAAATATGTTCATTCTGCTTTTCATAAAAAAACAGCGCAAAGTCAGCTTCGTTCAAAGCGTTCGTCGCTTTTATATCGTTCCTTATGAGCCCCGCTTCCTGCATATATTTGAAAGAATTCTGGTTCAGACCTTCATAGCCTGTCATAATATAAAGTTTTGCCTTTACCGGAGCCTCCCTGTTGAGAGTTTCCGCCAAATCAATCATGTCATAACCCCAGAAATTCCTCTGCATTCTCATTTCGGCAGCTCCCTGTGCTCCACCGATGAGCTCGTTATAGAACGCTGCGCCCCTTTTTGCAAATTTTATGTTGAGAGGAACAACAGAGACCGCTGCAATAAGAAAAACGGCAGCAACTATTAAACTTTTCTTAAAGTTATTTGTTTTTATTAGCTTTTTAGCCGATTCCTCAATTACAAAAACACCTGCTGTGAGCATCAGCGGATACCCTGTAAACCAATGTTTTATGCCGCCGAAAATCGGAACAGAAGGCAATGCAATGAGGAATATCGGAAAAAGCGAGCCTGTAATCATCGCAAAAGCAGCTTCTTTTCCGGAGGCTTTTTCACTCTTCAGAAAATCGCGGCAAAAGTAGAATGTTCCTGCAAAAAAGCAGACAAGCTGCGGAGTAGGAGTAGTGAAAAACGTCATAACCCACGGAAAACTGAAGGGAAACGGACCGTTTTTGAGCGGTGTTCCAAAGTAGTAGTTGAGATAGTTAACGTGCTTTCCGTGAAATTCAGCGTAAGTCATAAGCCTGTCAAAGGTATTGAACCACATTCTCGGCCAGATCAGAAAATAGACAGGAAGCGAAATTATCACCATAAAGTAAAAAATTTTCGGAATCGCTTTGAAAAATCCCGTGAACGAGTTCTTTCCAGATTCTTTGCGGTACGAAAAAGCATAGAAAAAAAGCCATGAAACGAAAAGAACTATCGGAATAAAAAGAACATTGTGCTTTGTGGCCATGCCGAATGCAAAAAAGAGGGCGGTAAGCGCGTGAAGTGAAGTCCTGTTGCTTTTCAAGCAGAAAATGTAAAGGATAAAAGTCGAGCTCCAGAAGAAAAGTATCGGCATATCGAAGCAGGCAAGATGAGAGTGGAAAAAGATATGCGGCATTGTGAAAAACAGAAACGGAGCAACCGAAGCGGTCATTCTGCTGAAGAAAATCAAGCCGAAAATATAAATCACAAGCGCAGTCAGAGCAGCAAAAACAGCAGCCACAAGCCTTGCCGACATCGGTGCTGACAAAACACCGAGTTTCCGCGTGAAAATAAATTGCGAAAGGCCGAAAAGCTCTTTCATGAACGGTGGATGTTCCGAATTGTAGTTGAAATATTTATCAACCTCTTTTTTTGAAAAAATCTTGGAAAATTCACCACTTGAAAGGTCCGAATTTATAGATTCGTACCAATCGGCCATATTTATTGCCGCTTTCATGTAAAATCCTTCGTCCCTGACAAAACCGATTGCGTCGCTTGTCAGAAAAATCAGAAGAAAAACAAAAACCGTGACAGTTGCGGCAAGAAGAATGTCGATTTTTTCGAAACTGTTTCTAAAGTTCATCTGTCAAATATCCGTTAAAAACAAAATGTCGCTGCCTGTCATCCGAAACAGTCAGCCTTATAACAAGTTCTCTAGTATTTTCTGGTATTTTACTGCTTTTTTCGGTAACTCTGAAAGTAAAAGGATTCGCATATTTCAGAAGCGTGTTTCCGTCGGCCAGAATTTCGACGTTTACCGGAGCACGGTTTTTTGAATGGTAAACCGATTCTGCAAAAACTGAATTAAAGTAGAGTTTTCTGCTGTTTTCGGGAATATCAAACACTATTTCCAGCGTTTTACCGCTAACCGGATGCGCCCAGACCGCCTGTTTCTGCTGTTTGTTGAAAAAAGCCGTCGTCAACCCGACATAGTTCCAGCTTTCATCTGAGCACTGCCACTTCGTCGCCGAAACTTGACGGCACTCTTCTGATTTTTCCCCGTCTAAAAAGGCGATCCGCTTTGCCTTGCCGATATCTCGCGAGAAAACAAGAGTTTTTCTGACTGTTTTGAAAAGCGTTTCGGCCATGACAACCTCGCCTCTGCCAGCCTTGAAAGTCTTTAGAACCTTCAAGTTAAGTTTTTTCACATACGGATTTTCCGCGTGTTCCCGTTCACGAATCGAATCGTCTCCGTGAGCCAGAAGCAGAAACACCCTTTCTTCACCGTTTTTCATCATCGCGACGGACTTTTCCGTTGCATTTTTAAGATCCAGAAAAATCGGAAGCACTCCGTTTTTCAGACCTTTAAGGAAGTCTAAATCCCAATCATTTTCAGTAAATACAAGGTCTCCGCTTTTAAAGTTTTCATTAAGAATTTCTGCAAATTTCCGCTCAGTTTCAGGATCAAGAGCATTTCTTTTGCTTAAACCTGTCCACCAGAAAATAAAAGTCGAAACAATTGAAAGAATAAAGAGAGCGAGAAAAATTTTTTCAAAAAGTAAAGATTGATTCTTCAAAACTAAGACTCCGTTACGGTTTTATCCAGTCCGTATTTTGAAATAATTTTGTAGAGCGTAACCCTTGAAATTCCCGCTGTCTTCGCAGCAAGCGCATGGTTGCCGTTGCTTTGTTTCAGAAGTTCGGAAAAATAATTTATGCTGAATTGCTCGAGAATTCTTTCTTTTGCTTCGGCGTAGTTTTCTCCAGCGTGCGGAGAGCAGTCAACCGAATCTGTCTTGTCAGAACCGTTTTCAAACACTTCCGGAGGCAGATCTTCGGGGGTTATAATCTGGTCATCCGACATGATTACAGCCTGGTTTATGAAATTTTTCAACTGTCTTACATTGCCGGGATAATCATAATTCATAAGTATTTTCAAAGCAGCGTCATCTATTCCTGAGACATTGGTTTTGTAAGCTATGTTCGCCGCTTTCAAGAAGTTGTTGGCAAGCTGCGGAATGTCATTTCTGTATTTGCGGAGCGGCGGAATGTGTATCGGAACAACGTGCAGGCGGTAGTAGATATCCATTCTGAATTTTCCTTCCTTCACCATGGTTTCAAGATCACGGCTTGTCGCTGCAATAACGCGGACATCGACCTTTTTGGTTCCTTTATCGCTGCCTACCGGATGGATTTCACCGCTTTGCAGCGTTCTCAGCAGTTTGACCTGGAGCATGATCGGCAGATCTCCGATTTCGTCAAGGAATATCGTTCCTCCGTCCGCGCGTTCAAATTCTCCGATTTTGTTGTAGTAAGCGCCTGTGAATGCACCTTTGACATGGCCAAACATCTCGCTCTCAAGCAGTTCTGCCGGTATCGCTGCACAGTTTATGGTGACAAAAGCCCCATTTTTGCGCTTGCTGTTGAAGTGTATCGCGTGTGCCAGAAGCTCTTTCCCGGTACCGCTCTCGCCGCGCAAAATAACAGTTGCATCGGTATTTGATGCCTTTTCGATTCTTTTTTCGAGCGTTTTCCACTGCTGGCTCGTTCCCATAATCATTATAGCGTTCCCTTTCTCTGAACTCTCTTTGAAAAGCTGGGCACGCCTGATGAACATTGTAGCTTCTCCTGCAAGAGCCGATATCTCGTCGGCATCTTCCTGTGTAAAAAAGTTTTTTTCAGGTGATTCGAGATCTATTATGCCGATTGCGCGTTTCTGGAATTCGATCGGAACAATAAGATCTGATTTCGTTCCATGGAAGAAGGGGTAGTAGTTTTCGTCATTATCTGTGTCGTTGCAAATGTAATACCTATTCTCACTAATTACGATTGAAGCGATACTTCTGGTTTTCAGAGAAAGTTTGGCTGCCGACGGCGTTACAAGGGACTTCCCCCTGATTGCGCACGGCTCGAACTCGAGCTCTCCTGTCGCTTCATTGAGCAGCATGATGCACCCGCAACGGAGTTTCATTTTGCGCAAGGCAATTTCAAGAAGGTTTTCGAGAAGCTGGTTTAACTCGATTATGTTGAGGTTTGAATCGGAATCGTTGTGCTGCGCGTTTCTGATTTTCCAGAAAATTTCGGACTCCTTGCTTTCCATCATCCGGTTGTATCTTTCGATGAATACACTCCAGATTGTAGGAAAAATCAGGGCGGAGAACTGGCTTATCGAGTTCGTGTCGCTTTTCTGCGGATATGATGCAAGTATGGCGCAGAAAATGCCGTTTTCTATGTTGCAGGAACCGTAAACAATGAAGCGGTCTTTATTAAAGTAAGGTATTTCGCGAAATCCTATCTCCGAATAATTTCCTTGGAATTTCGTAAAATTCTTTTCCATCATGAAGTGCAGCAGTTCCTGAACATCATTACGGTTTTCATTTTCGGACGGATAAAATATCTCAAGTTCGTTCTCGTACTGGTTGTTGACGGCCGCGAAAAGATGTGCATCCGGATGGGTCATTTTTACAAAATTTTCCAGCTTTACACTCATATCGTTGATGTTTTCCGAGCGGATTACATCGTTCAGAAAGTTGAGAAAAAGATGGTATGCATTTTGTTTTATGACGAGCGGCATACGGTATTATTCACCTCTTCCTGCGTTGAATGATGCGTAGTTTGCCGCTTTCGCAGCGTCTGTAGGCGAAAGTTTCATGAGCGCTTTAAGCCAGATTTCTTTCGGTATCGCCGAGAAAGGCTCTATCGACGAGAGAAGTCCGAGCATTGCGATGTTTGCGGTTTTTCCCGATTTGTCGCCAATTTTAGCGACGGTTTCAAGAACATCTGTTTCGATGACTTTGTAGCCCGCAAGAGCCTTTCTGATATCTTCGATTTTCGGGTAGTCCTCTTTTTTCATGTTCGCCGGAAGCGACTCAAACCTGTTCAGGATTATCGTTCCATCAGGTTTCAGAAGGTCGAGGAAGCCGTTGCAGAAAACTTCGGAAGTCTCCATTACGACAAGGACATCGGCACTTTTTGGCGAAAGGATCGGGCTGAAAACCTTGCCGCATGCGAAAGTCGAAATTACGCTGCCGCCAAGCTGCGCCATGCCGTGAGTGTCACCTTTTACGATGCCGGTTTCGCCGTACGGAGTGTGGAGCGCGATTTCGCTCAGCACTTTGCCGAAGAAAAGGTTGCCCTGTCCGCCGATGCCGCGGATCGCGATGCGGATCGATTCGGGGAGAAGCTCTTTTGCGACGCTTACTTCAGGAATTTCAGCCGGAACAGTCGTCGGACCTTCGACTTTAGCCTTCTTTTCCGTTGCTTCTATCGGAACGATCGCTCCGAACGGGCATCTCTGCATGCAGATCTGTTTGTTTCCGCCGCAGTCGATGCACATATTCGTGAAGGAGGGGCCGTTTTCTTTGTCGAATTTTATGCCGGGGCAGACATTGCATCTTCCGCACTTTTTACACTTTTCGGCATCGATTTTTATGGTTCTTTTCTTTTTCGACTTGTCCATGATCTGCTGGCACGGCCCTTCGATCACCAAATTGGTGAATTTGCCTGCTTCGGCATCGTCGAGAGCCTTTTCGAGAGCTTTTTCGATTCCTGCGAGATCGTATGCATTGACGGCGACCACATCGCATTTTTCAGCCGCGATCGCCTCCTTGAGCCTGAACTTGTTGGGAACTCCGGCAAGGTTCGCGTAGCTTGTCGGCGCGGGCTGGCCGCCTGTCATGGCCGTTACGCTGTTGTCAAGGACGACTTTGACGCCGGGTACGTTTCTGAAAACACCGTTTCTTGTCGCGTCGATACCGCTGTGACATTCGCACGAGTCGCCGATTACGCTGACGACTTTAGACACCATTTCGGGCCTGCTCAGGCAGAAACCCTGTCTCATCGCGTCGCTTCCGCCCATGCAGAGGACGGTGTCGATCCCTTTATTGATGAAAAGGAGCGTAGAGCAGCCGATTTCGCCGAAACCTGCGAAAAGTTTTCCTTTCTTTCTGAGATTTTCAGCCGAAAGGGCATATCCGCGGAACGGGCATCCGGGGCAGATCGAAGGCGGTCTGACGAGCGGTTTTATTGCCGGAACTGTTGATTCCTTATGCGCTTTAATTTCGACAAAATCTTTAAGGAAATCAATAACATCCTGCGGAGTCCAGTCAGTAAGGACAGAATATTCGGGTTTTCCGATGACGGCGATTCCTGCTGCTTCGATCTTTTCCTGCAAAAATCTGTCGCCGTCCTCGAAAACAAAGAGTTTCCCTTTGATTTTCGAAGCGAACTCACGGATTCTTTTTACCGGAACCGGGTTTGCGATAGACATTGAAAGTATTGACGGATTGAGACCGGCATTGAGAAGAGCCTCTTTGACGATGATTTCACTTTCGCCAACAACAACGATCCCGAAGTCGTCGGTTCCTTTTGTTTCGGTTATGAAATCCTTGTTGTTTTCGACAAATTCAAGAACCTGCGGAATTCTGTGGGTTGTCGCCTCGTTGTAGTTTTTCCTCGCGATTCCAGGCATGAGCATCCACTTTGAAAGGTCTGCCGGAACCGGCATTGGCTCGATTTTACGCGGCTCTCTCGTTACGACAAGTCCTTCGCTGTGTGCTAAAATGCCGCTTGCAAGGATGCAGACCTGTGTTTTGAACATTCTTGAAAGGTCAGCCGCGATGAAAGCCATGTCGTAAAGTTCCTGATGATTTCTCGGCTCGAGAACAGGAATCCTCGCCGCGCTCAGAAAATATCTCGCATCGATTACGTGCTGAGTGCTTGAGGGAACATAGTCGGTCGCCGCGTAAACTACAAAAGCTCCCATCTGGCCTGTGTAGAAAGCCGAAGTCGTGATCGTGTCGGCAGCCTGGAAAAGACCGGGGATCTTCATGGTTACGACACTGTCCATTCCTGCAACCGCGTGACCTATAGTGACAGCAGTTGCGTTCGCTTCGTTTACGCTCCAGCCGACGGTCATTCTGTCCTGAACATATTTCAAGTTTTTATCGATGACTTCGGTGCTGGGAGTTCCTGGATAACCGTCAGCAGCGTGGTAGCCTGCGTGAACGACACCGAGAGCGAAAGCGCTGTTTCCCTGGACAATAAGCCTTGAACCGGCAGGCGAATCGACAAGTTTCAAAAAATCAGCCATAAGAATCTCCTATATTTATAAATAATAAACAAAAAACCGCTGATTATAGCGAAAATATCGAAAGTGGCAAATCCCGCGGAAAATACCCTGTGCTATACCTGCTAATCTCTTCTGAAAAGATCTCTTGTGTAAACCTTGTCTTCAACGTCGTCAAGGAGTTTGTCGTAACGGTTAGCAATGATCGCGTCACAACTGTTTTTGAAACGCTCGATATCGTTAACTACAAGCGAGCCGAAAAATGTTGCACCGTCTTCCAGTGTTGGCTCATAAATTATAACTGTCGCACCTTTAGCCTTGATCCGCTTCATTACACCCTGTATCGAGCTTTGGCGGAAATTGTCGCTGTTGACCTTCATCGTCAGACGGAAAACTCCGACCGTGAGCGGATGTTCCTTTGCGGCGTTCCACATCGACGATCCGGTATAGTAGCCTGCCTTGGCAAGAACACGATCCGCAATAAAATCCTTTCTGGTGCGGTTGCTGTCCACTATCGCCTGAATAAGGTTTTCAGGCACATCAGCAAAGTTTGCAAGAAGCTGCTTAGTGTCCTTCGGCAGACAGTATCCTCCGTATCCGAACGAAGGATTGTTGTAGGTATCCATGATGCGCGGATCAAGACATACGCCTTTAATTATATTGACTGAATTCAACCCTTTCAGTTCGGCGTAAGTATCAAGTTCATTGAAGTAGCTGACGCGCAGAGCAAGATATGTGTTAGCAAAAAGTTTGACAGCCTCGGCTTCGGTGAAATCCATAAAAAGAGTAGGAATATTTTCTTTTTCTGCCCCTTCCTGAAGTAAACTGGCAAAAATTTCGGCAACTTCTCGCGTTTTTTCATCGCAGCCGACTATTATGCGGCTCGGATAAAGGTTGTCATAAAGCGCCTTCGACTCACGCAGAAATTCAGGACTGAAAAGTATGTTTACGAGCCCTTTTTTTTCACGGATATGACGTGTCCAGCCAACAGGAATCGTTGATTTAATCACCATAAAGGCAGCAGGATTGACACTGTTGACAAGGTCGATCACAGCTTCAACTGCACTCGTATCAAAAAAGTTTTTCTGAGGGTCATAGTTGGTCGGTGCCGCAATAATCACAATGTCGGCATCTGAATAAGCATTTTCGCCGTCAGTCGTTGCTTTCAGATTCAGCTTCTTTTCAGCGAGATATTTTTCGATATATTCATCCTGAATCGGCGACTTGCCTGAATTGAGAAGTTTCACCTTCTCCGGAACAATATCAACTGCCGTAACGTTGTGATGCTGAGAAAGAAGAACCGCCATTGAAAGACCAACATACCCCATGCCGGCAACCGCAATTTTCAGATCTTCAAATTTTCGCATCTGCCTCTCCATAAAAATAAAAAACGTGGCATCATACTCAATTTTTTACACAATCATATGTTTTTTCTGGACTTTAAAAAAAAAAGTGCTATGCTTTTCCGTTTTTTGTCGCAGATTTATCCTGCGAGGTTTATCAAAATTTGTTTTTTTAACCAAGAATCGGAGGAAAAAATGAGATTTCTCGCTATCGCTCTTTTCGCTATGTTTTTCGCTGTTTCATGCGGCTCTGCAGAAAAGAAAGCTGAAGAAGCTCCTGCTCAGGCTGAGGCTCCGGCTGCTGCTGCTGAAGAAGCTCCGGCTGCTGAAGAAGCTCCGGCTCCTGCTGCTGAAGAAGCTCCGGCTGCTGAAGAAGCTCCGGCTGCTGAAGCTCCTGCTGAAGAAGCTCCTGCTGAAGAAGCTGCTGAATAAGCTGCAAACAAGCAATTTTTCTTTTTACCCTGTTTTGAAGACTTCGGTTTTTAAAGCAGGGTTTTTTTTATCCTGATTTTTTCAAAGCAGTTTTTCAAGATTATTTTTGGCAATAAAGTCTGTAATTTCCCGCATTTTCGCGTGATCATCAAGAGATGCTGAAAGCAGCGCGTCATGCGTAACGACAAGCAATTCACGCTCTTTGTTGAACATGACAATCTCCTTTTCCGTCAGATTAAAAGCGAAGGAGCCTCGGCAGTTTATAAAATGAGCTTTTCCAATTTTTGCGTTACCCGACTCATCTTTCGGCAGAAGATCGAAATATGCTTTCCAGCTTCCGACATCGTTCCAGCCGAAATTCCCTGGAACGGTAAAAAGCGGTTTTTCAGTTTTTTCCATAACCGCGTAATCAAACGATATCGATCTCAGCGTTCCGTAGACTTCAGCCTCAGGCATATCAAAAGATTTTAATGAATTTATCGTGTCGTAAATATCAGGATTGAGTTTTCTGAACTCTTCAAGCATCGACTTGAGCGAAAAAATGAATATCCCGCCGTTCCAGAGATAGTTTCCGCTTTTAAGAAAACTTTCCGCCTTTTCGAGACACGGTTTTTCTTCAAAAGAATCGACTTTGAACACGCCGTTTTCTGCCAAAGCACCTTTTTTTATGTAACCGAAACCTGTTTCGGGGCAAGTCGGCTCGATCCCGATTGTTCCGATGCTTTCGCGGTTTTCTTCAAGAAATCCAAGTCCTTTTTCAACAGTCTTTCTGAACTTTCCGGCATCGGCAACATAGTGGTCTGAAGGAAGAACCAGCACTACCCTCTCTTCGCCGCCTGACAACTGATTTATCGTGGCAAGAGCCAGCATTATGCAAGGTGCGGTGTTTCTTCCGAGAGGTTCGTAGATGACTTTGACACCGTTATATTTTTCAGCATCACGCCCGATTTCACCGCGCTGTTTCAAAGAAGAAACTATCAGAATTTCTTCTGCAAGCGGCATGATTCTTTCTATCGTTTCGGCAAGAAGCGTTTTTTCGGAAAAAAGAGCGAGACTCTGTTTTGCCTTTGATTCCCTCGAAAGCGGCCAGAACCTTTTTCCGCTGCCGCCCGCCATTATCACGACGGCAAGTTTCATTTTAAATTCTCCCGTAAATGTCTTCGATTCTTTTGATGTCGTCTTCTCCGAGGTAACTGCCAAGCTGGAGTTCAATTATCGTCATTGAGGAATCTTCAGTCTCCGCCCGGTGTTTTTCCTTCTTCGGAATTGTGAAAACAAGCCCTTTTTCGGCTCTGAACCTGCGGTTTCCGATTACGATAAAACCGCTTCCTTCGGCAATCACCCATGTTTCGCTTCTAAAATCGTGCGTCTGCAGGCTAAGTTTCTGATTAGGATTGATAAATATGTGTTTTATTTTGTAATCCACAGCATTTATCATTGTCTTCCACCAACCCCATGGGCGGGTATCAAACGCCTTGGAATTGAGTATCGTCTTTTCGTAAAAATCACAGAGTTTTTTGGCTGAAAAACCCTTGATATCACACTCACAGCAATTGAGATTGTCTATATTTTCAAGAAAGGCTCCGAAATCCTTCTTCAAAAACTCAAAATCCATGGTGTAAAACACAAACGGAGTAAAAAAAACACGGTTTATGAAAGGAAAAACCGAAAAAGTATGAACCGCATCGAAATCTTTGAAGTTGATTTTCGTACCGGAAATAATTTTTTCGACATCGTTCATCGAAAGATCCCTCAGATCAATTTCTGTCATGTCGAGTTTTTCAGCATAGAACCCTTCTCCAAGAGCGTTCACACCGGAAACAAGCGGATCTACATCAAAAAAAGGTTCATTTTTGCTGTTGGAGATAAAGAGTATATTCATTCATCCTCCGGAATTATCGGCAGACATAGTCTTCATCATATTTTCTGCACCATTCGTCGCTTTCGCACCTTTTCATCACGCATACAGAATCCTTGCAATCATATAAACCGGAATTCTGGCAATCGTCGGCAGTCTGGCATGCAACCGTGCATATTTTCAAGGTTTTGCCTGAATATTCCTGCGGCAGGCACTTATAAAGGTCCGAGTAAGTCGTAGCTTCACATTCCGCATCGCTCAAGCATCCTGTGTAAACGCACAATCCGTTTTCGCATTTATTATTGTCCAAATCGTAGGCATACTGCGTTGAGCCCTCTCCGTAAAGATTGCAGTCAGCAACATTCGAGCACGTCGGTGTGCATTCCGGATATCCGTAGGCACCGTTTTTGTTGCAGCGGTAAACTCTACCGGTTGCCTGCGTAACAGCGCCGTATACTTCATCACATTCGGCATCGCTAAGACAGCCGAGATAGATACATTTGCCGCTGTCGCACTTGTAGTTGTCTGCATCAAATAGCGCATTCGAGTCTGTCCCAGTAACACAGTCGGAAGCTGTTGTGCAACCGATAACGCAGTATTTCTCAGTTGTTTCAGCCGGTGTTTCACCACTGTCTGCCGGATCGCCTGAATCTGATGTGTCAGACGAATCAGAAGTGTCTGTCATGTCGGAAGTATCCGTTGTGTCAGACGTGTCAGATATGTCTGATGTGTCGGTCGTATCTACCGGATCATTAGACTGACTGTCTGCCGTATCGGAATTATCCGGCGCACCGTTTTCAGAACCAGTGTCACTGGTTTCCTGAGAAGTTTCGTTTGTCATTTTTGCATCCTTGCTCTCTCCGCAAGAAACAGCGAAAATTAAAATAAAAGGAAACATGAATAATAATTTTTTCATTTAAGCACCTTATTTAAGTTCAAACCAATATTGATAAAATTCCGAATTGTTGTTGATCATAACATTTGAAATCGTAACATTGTATTTCGTATTCGGCTGTATTCCCTCGACATACCAGCGCAGATTGTTGGGAACGCCGTAACCTTCAGTATCAAATTCTATATTTTTTACTTTCATGGTTTTATTGTCAGGATCAATTATAGCAATCGTCGCGGTAGAAAAAGTGATGCCGGTTCCGTTGGAATACTTGCTGAATTTGTCCTTTATCACTGTAAAAGACATCATAACATTGTCGTTGTAAAGCTCTGCCGGATAGTTTTCAAAAGGATATGCGACAAACTTGATATCGGTATCGGAAATATCCTGCTGATCGTCAGGATCGTCTCTGTTTATAACTCTCACCGCCGAACCAAGAACGAAATGTCCTGCACCGTCGGAGTAGTCAGCGCGTCCGAACGCTATGGTTTTAAGCCACGGATCGATAAACCAGCGTCTGTGACCGAGAGTTACAGGCGGAACTTCGTTTTCCTCAGTCATAAAACCGTCAACTATTGTCGAGCTGTCTATTGTATATGTGTCGATATTCGTTGTCATTGCAATATTGATATTGCTCGAATAACAGCCGTCGTAAGCAAACTGTGACCAGCATTTCCACGAACTGTCGGGAGTATGACTGAGATTGTTGTTCGCCGCAATAACGAGAGCGCATTCACCGGCAATTTCATCATAAGCATCATTGTATTGAACAGGTTTCAGATTGTGAATTGCGCGGAGATAGTTGATCCTGTTCAGAACTTTCTGTTTTTCATTGTCGGAAGGAATGCCTGAAGTGCATGATTCTACATCGGGTTCAAGCGCATAGATTGCATTGTCATCATTGTTCCCGTCCGGTTTTTCATTGTTGCCGTTTTCATCAGGTGTTTCAGGAGTGTTGTCTTCGTCATTGCCGCCGTTTTCATCATGATCGGAAACTTCTTCGTCGTCTGTCTCGGAATCACCGTCATCAACAGCCGAATCATCATCTTTTGAGCCAGTTGAACCACCAGGGTTACCGTTTCCGTTACTTCCTCCGCCACCAGGCACCGGTGCATCGTCAGGGCGTTCGTAACCTCCGCGGTCACTGTCTGGAACTTCCGAATATCCTCCGTCGTCCTCACCTTCATCCTCCAAGCCGCCATAAACAGAACTAGAACTGTTATTGCTGCATGCTGCGACAAAAACAAGGATAAAAAAAGCTGCCAAAAACACTTTTTTCATGACAAACCTCCACCCAAAAACGCATTATTATAGCAGGGTTTAAAAAAAATCATAGATAAATTAAATATATGTTGAAATAACACCAAGAAACTATTTTTGGGAATAAATTTGAAAAGAGACCTTTTGCGAATATATTCCCCGAAGAATTAAGGGGTTGCACATTATGCTAATTTGCACAGGGAAAAAATGGAACACTATCTTGGACTTGATTTAGGGTCGGTGAGCCTTGACTGCGTCATTCTGGACGATGAAAAAAATATAGTTTACCGAAGTTACCGCAGGACAAACGGCCGTCCGATGCAGGCTGCAACTGAACTTTTCAAGGAAATTTCGGAAAAATTCACCGAATTTGAGTTTTCCAATGTCTGCGTCACTGGTTCGGGAAAAGAACTCATCGCGAATCAGTTAGGTTTTGATGTCACAAACGAAATCATAGCCCATGCAACCGCCGCATGGACGCTTTATCCTAATACAAAATACATTATCGAAATAGGAGGACAGGATTCAAAGTTCATAACAATCGGAACCGATAAAAACGGCAGGCATTTTCTCGAAGACCACGCTTTCAACGAGCTCTGCGCCGCAGGAACAGGCGCTTTTCTTGACCAGCAGGCGCAAAGGCTGGGCATGACAACGGAAGAACTAGGAAACATCGCTTTCGCGGCAAAAAACGTCCCGAGTGTAGCCGGAAGATGCTCCGTTTTCGCGAAATCAGACATGATTCACTTGCAGCAGAAAGGGGTTCCGAAGGATGAAATAGCAGCGGGACTCTGCTTTTCCCTTGCAAGGAACTATCTTTCGGCTCTATGCCGCGGCAAATTGCCTCTTCCTCCGATACTTTTCCAGGGAGGAGTCGCCGCAAACAAAGGCGTGGCACGCGCTTTCCGCGAAATTCTGGGACTTAATGAAAATGAACTAAAAATCCCGGAACATTTCGGTGAAATGGGAGCGATAGGTGCCGCACTCATCGCCTCTGCAAGCACTCCGAAAAAATTCTTGCTCTCAGAAATAACGAAAAATTTTTCAGTTAGTTTTGACTTCATTGAAGAGAGCGATCTGGAACCTTTAAAAGTTGAAGAAATCCCTCAAACCATAGAAACAAAGCGGCAAAATGAAGATTTGTCGGAACTTTTTTTAGGCATCGATGTCGGTTCCGTAAGCACGAAAGGGGCTCTTCTCGATAAAAATAGAAACGTTCTTGCAAGTGCATATCTTCCGACTGCCGGAAAACCGCTTGAAGCAGTTGAAAAAGTTGTCGCTGAAATTACTGCGAAAGCTCCTAATCATGCACCTTTAGCGGTAGTTGCAACAACTGGTTCGGGAAGAGTTTTAGCGGCAAAATATCTGCATACAGACCTCACGATTGACGAAATTTCGGCGCAGTCGCTTTCATGCGGATACTTTTTCCCTGAATGCGACACGATAATCGAAATCGGCGGACAGGATTCAAAATTCATAAAAATGGATAACGGCACAATAAGCAACTTCAAGATGAACAGAGCCTGCGCGGCAGGAACCGGATCGTTTCTTGAAGAGCAGTCGAACCGCCTTAAAATCAGCATAAAAGAGGAATTCGCAGACCTCGCGTTTAAGTCACTTCACCCTGTAAAACTGGGAAGCAGATGCACCGTTTTCATGGATTCCGACCTTGTTCACCATTTGCAGAGAGGCGCGAAAACAGAGGATCTGTGCGCAGGGCTTGCTTATGCGACATGCGAAAACTACATTGAAAAAGTGGCAGGCTCCTCGAAATTCGGCAAGAACATTGTTTTTCAGGGCGGAGTCGCAAAAAACAGGGCGGTCGGCGCCGTTTTTGAAAAACTTCTGAAAACTAAGATCAAGATCCACCCCTACCCTGAAATTTCGGGGGCGATCGGGGCGGCTTTCTTCGCTATGGAAGAGCATTTTTCGCCAAAAAAAGAGGAAAACAAGGCTGAGCCCATAAACGGTTTCAAAATCCGCGACGAACTTCTTCTCTCATATCTCAGAGAATACGATGAAAACCCGCGGACCCCTGACTGCAAAGGGGTTATAGCGATGCCCTTCGCCCTTAATCTCAAGGAATTTCTCCCTTTCTGGGCGGCTTTTTTCGGCGAACTCAACTACGAGCTTCATCTCTCGCCTGAAACAAATTCGGAAATCGTCCAGACGGGGCTGATTCACGTTCCGGCGGAATTCTGTTATCCGATGAAAGTTCTTTTCGGACACGTTAAAACCCTTTTGGATAAAGGCTTTAAGCGTATTTTTATCCCTCACATGCAGTTTTTTGCACCTCCGAAAGGAAAACATTTGCAGTATGCATGTCCATACACTCAGGCGGCACCTTATGTCATCAAGGAAAATCTGAAAAGCGATGCCGAAATAATGACTTTGAAATACCCCGTCGAGGGAGAAGAAAATTTCTGGATCGAAGAAACGGCGAAAAGTCTCGGACTCACTTTTGAAGAGATCGACTGCGCCTTTGTGAAAGCGCGTGCGGCACAGAGGGAATTCGCGAACAGATGCATTGAAAAAGGAAAGGAGATCGTCGGAAGAATCGAACGCGAAAACGGCCGCGGAGTCGTTCTTTTAGGGCGCCCTTACAACACCGGAGACCGCCACATAAACCTGAATATAGCGGAAAGGCTCACGAGTCTCGGCATTTCGGTGATTCCGGCAGACTTCCTTCCACTTGAAACCGAGGAACTTCCGCACATCTGGGACCGGGTGCGCTGGGGTTATGGTAGAAAACTCGTTAAAGCGGCGCGTATTCTCAAAAAACACAAAAATCTGGGAGGAGTCATCGTCACCAATTTTGGCTGCGGACCTGACGCTTTCATCGACCAGTATCTTGAATATGAGCTTTCCGACACGCCGCATCTTGTTCTCGAATTTGACGACCACCGCGCCGAAGCAGGCCTTGTGACGAGGCTTGAAGCGTTCTCGCGCAACTTCAAAATCGCAGATAAAGAACGCTCTGTCGTTGAAGGGATCGACCCTGGAAAACCGAAGATCCCGCTTCGCGAATACACCTACTACATTCCGAGTTTCATGGATCACGCACTGGCGATAAGCGGTGCACTCAAGGCAAGCGGCTGCAAAGTCGTCCTTCTGCCGCCGACAGACGACGAAAGCTGGGAACTCGGGCTCAAATACGCATACGGTAGAGAGTGCCACCCCTTCATTTCGTTTGTGGGAGACCTGCTCAAAGCGGCGAAACGGCCTGATTTCGTGCCGGAAAAGGCTTGTTATTTCGGCCCCTCATATTTCGGCGCATGCCTTCTTCCGCAGTATATCATCGCGATGCACCTCGTTCTGAAGCGTATGGGACTCGGCGAAGTCACGATCATGAATATCACCGATGAAACCAACATGAAGGAACTGGGACCCAAGTATCTTGCGAGAATGGCGCTCGGGATCTATGCGATCGACCGCTTTTTCAAGTGGAAAACAGAGATTTTGCCTTACGAAGCCGAGAGTGGCGGGGTTGAAAAAGTTTACCGCGATGTTCTTGCAGGGATCGAGAAAGGGCTTGAAACCGGCGGATTCTTCAAAGCGGTCAAACGCGGCGTAAAAGCGATGAAATCAATAAAACTGACTCCGCAGAATGGCACAAAACCTAAAATCGGCGTCGTAGGAGATGTTTA
>DBYV01000038.1:0-53023 GCA_002310995.1 bacterium UBP6_UBA1177
TTTTGCTGCCATTTTCTCCTCCAAAAATATTAGTAATAAGCAAAAATGCGTTGCAATGTAGCACTATGAAATTTAAAAATCAAGTTTGCGGCAAATAAGGGTATAAACCACTAAAAAGAGTAAACAAAACATAAAACCGACAAAAAAAGAGCCTTAAAATGTGTAATATCGCTTCAGGGTTTTGCATCTGATTTTTTTGTAAAAACCGCATAAAAAAGCAATTTTTTGAAAAAAAATCTTGACTTTGAAAATTTTTTGCGTAGAGTCGCCCTGCTTTAACGCTGTTTGAAACTTGAATGTATGCTAGCGTAGCTCAATTGGCAGAGCTCCCGACTTGTAATCGGAAGGTTGCGGGTTCAAGTCCCATCGCTAGCTCCACTTTTTCGGAGGGGTTCCCGAGCGGTCAAAGGGATCAGACTGTAAATCTGCCGCCGATGGCTTCGGAGGTTCGAATCCTCCCCCCTCCACCACTTTTGAGCGGGAATAGCTCAGCTGGCTAGAGCATTAGCCTTCCAAGCTAAGGGTCGCGGGTTCGAATCCCGTTTCCCGCTCCATTCTTTTTGGAATGCCCTCATAGCTCAGACGGCTAGAGTGCATCCTTGGTAAGGATGAGGTCATCGGTTCGATTCCGATTGAGGGCTCCACTTGGGTTTAATCAAATGAAAACCTTTGGCGGAAGATAATGTAACCTTTAAAAGGAGGAAAAAATGGCAAAAGCTAAATTTGAAAGAAGCAAACCTCATGTAAACATCGGTACGATAGGTCACGTAGACCACGGCAAAACGACGTTGACGGCAGCAATTACGAAGACTCTTGCAGCAGTAGGCGGCGCAGAGTTCGTAAGCTACGACAACATCGACAAGGCTCCGGAAGAGAAGGCGAGAGGTATCACGATTGCAACAGCTCACGTTGAGTATCAGACAGAAAAACGTCACTATGCACACGTTGACTGCCCGGGCCACGCAGACTACGTAAAGAACATGATCACCGGTGCAGCACAGATGGACGGTGCTATCCTCGTAGTAAGTGCAGCGGACGGTCCTATGCCCCAGACAAGAGAGCACATCCTTCTCAGCCGTCAGGTCGGCGTTCCTTATATGGTAGTATTCCTTAACAAAGTAGATATGGTTGACGATCCTGAGCTTATCGAGCTCGTTGAGATGGAAATCAGAGAGCTTCTCAGCAAATACGAGTTCCCGGGCGACGAGATTCCTATAATCAAAGGAAGCGCGCTCAACGCACTCAACTCGGATGATCCGAACGGCCCCGACTGCCAGTGCATCCATGAGCTTATGAAAGCAATCGACGAGTATATTCCTGATCCTCAGAGAGATATCGATAAACCGTTCCTTATGCCGATCGAAGACGTATTCAGCATCAGCGGCCGTGGAACAGTTGTAACTGGCAGAATCGAGCGCGGCGTAATCAAAGTCAGCGACAAGGTTCAGATAGTAGGTATCAAACCGACCCAGGAAACCACGGTTACGGGCGTCGAGATGTTCAGAAAGCTCCTTGACCAGGGTGAAGCAGGCGACAACGTAGGCTGCCTCCTGAGAGGAACGAAGAAAGACGAAGTAGAAAGAGGCCAGGTTCTCGCGAAACCGGGAAGCATCACTCCTCACACCAAATTCATGGGTGAGTGCTACGTACTTACGAAGGATGAAGGCGGACGTCATACACCGTTCTTCACAGGCTACAGACCACAGTTCTTCTTCAGAACGACAGACGTTACCGGAACACTTGAGCTTCCGGAAGGCGTAAAGATGGTAATGCCTGGTGACAACGTAACAATCAATGTAAACCTCATCGTTCCGATCGCAATGGACGAAGGTCTCCGCTTCGCAATCAGAGAAGGCGGCAGAACGGTCGGTGCCGGTGTCGTTTCCAAAATAATTGAATAGTTTGGAGTTAAAAAATGGGTTCTAAGAAGAAAGTCGGTGCAAGAGTAAAAATTGCTCTTTGCTGTTCTGAGTGTAAGAGAAAAAATTACACAACTATGAAGAACAAAAAGAACACCGCTGATAAAATGGAAATCAAAAAATACTGTCCTTATGACAGAAAACATACTGTTCATAAGGAAGTAAAGGTTTAGTTGGTTGCGAGGCAGGTCAGTAGTTCAATTGGTAGAGCATCGGTCTCCAAAACCGGGGGTTGCGGGTTCGATTCCTGCCTGGCCTGCCATTTTTGATTGAGGTTCGTATGAAAAACGGAAAGATAGTCCTTGGGCTTTATACAGTTTTTTTCCTTGTTCTTATGTATTTCATGACGCAGGCTTCAGACGCTTTGCTCGGAATCAGGGCTATAGATGTCGCTGATGTAAAACTGCTTTCGTTGCTGCCGGTAAAAAATCTTGTGGGTTTTATCCTTGCAGCAGGAATCACTTTTTATTTCTGGAAAGGGAGAAAAGGTTTTTACCTTGACGAACTGAACAAGGCGATCGACGAACTCAAAAAAGTTGTAACTCCGACTAAAGAAGAAACAAAAGTCACAACGATTTCTGTTTTTGTTTTTGTCGGCATCATGCTTGTAGTTTTTGTTGTTTTCGATCTTATCTGGTCGAATATTTCCAGATTGATTTACTAAGCCAGGCGGTCTTTCATGAAATGGTATGCAATTCACACTCAGACTGGTGACGAAAGCAAACTGAAAAATGCGATCGAACAGTTGATCGAAAAGAAGGGAATGCAGGATTCGTTCGGTGAGATTATTGTTCCCGAAGTCGAAATAGAAGAAAAAAAAGACGGCAAAACGAAAATTGTTAAAAAGAATCTTTATCCCGGATATGTTTTTATTCAGATGGAGTTCTCGGAAGATGCTCTTCTGCTGGTAAAAGAAGTTCCTTTTTCGAGAAAACCCCTTTTCATAGGCGAGAAAAAGAGATTCCAGACACCGAAACAAAAACAAAGTTTTGCTATGCCAATGGTAATTACGGAAGCCGAGATCCAAAAGATCAAAAAGATGCTCGAAGAGGGCGAGGTTTCCGCTTCTTCCTCTACGATGTATGAGAAAGGTGAGATGATTCTCATCAAAGATGGTCCTTTCGCAGGGTTTAAAGCCGTTATCGACGACGTAAAGGAAGGAAAAGAAAAGTTAGAAGTATTGGTTAATATTTTTGGGCGTTCTACACCCGTCGAGCTTAACTTCTCTCAGGTTGAGAAGGTTGAGGATTAACATTTTAAGAGGAGTAAAACAATGGCAAAGAAAGTGATCGCAAACGTAAAGTTGCAGATTCCTGCAGCTGCAGCGAATCCGGCTCCTCCCGTTGGTCCTGCACTCGGACAGCACGGCGTAAACATTATGGAGTTCTGTAAAGCTTTCAACGCAAGAACACAGGAACAGAAAGGTTATGTAATTCCTGTTGTTATTACGATTTTCAGCGACAGATCATTCACATTTGTTACAAAAACTCCGCCTGCTTCCCAGTTGCTTATGAAAGCATTAGACAAGAGTAAAGGATCCGGGGAGCCCAACAAAAAGAAAATCGGTTCTTTGAAGATGGATCAGATCGCAGAGATTGCAAAGATGAAACTTGTCGATCTTAACACGACGGATCTTGAAGCTGCAAAACAAATTATTATCGGAACTGCCCGCAGCATGGGCATTACCGTTGAGTAAGGAGGGAAAAATGGCAGCTTGTGGAAAAAGACTCGCAGACGCAGCGAAAAATTTCGACAGAAACGTTAAGTACACCGTTCAGGAAGCAGTAACGATTCTTCAGAAAAGCGCGTCGAAAAAATTTGATGAAACGGTTGAACTTGCAGTTAACCTCGGTATCAACGCAAAGAAATCGGATCAGATGGTTCGTGGCGCCACCGTATTCCCTCACGGTGTCGGCAAAGTTGTAAAAGTTTGTGCTATCGTTCCTGCTGACATGGTTGAGCAGGCTAAGAACGCAGGCGCTGATTTTTACGGCAGCGAAGAGCTTATCGACAAAATCATGCAGGAAGAATGGACCGATTTCGACAAACTGGTCACAATTCCGGCAATGATGGGCAAAATCGGTAAACTTGGTAAGGTTCTCGGAAGAAAAGGTTTGATGCCGAACCCGAAACTTGGTACTGTCAACAACGACATCACCGCGGCAATCAAACTTGTAAAGGCCGGTCGTGTTGAGTTTAAAGTCAACAAAGCCGGTGTCCTTTGCTGTATGGTCGGCAAACTCAGTTTCGGTCCCGATAAAATTTACGACAACGTCGTTGAATTTATCAAAGACCTTCAGAAACTTAAACCGGCAACGGCAAAAGGCGCATTCATCAAGAAAGTCACGATTTCCTGCACGATGGGACCTGGGCTCAAACTTGATGAATCAGCTCTCGCTAACGAGGCTAAGTAGTTTTTTAATAATCGTTTCTGGTCGTAGAAGTCGGGTGCCGAAAGGCTTAATTTCCTGTCTGAGACCTGTCATTGTTCTTCGATGACCAGAAGTAAATTGATGGAGTTGCTTAATGGAAAAAAGCAAAAAACAACAGATCATCGAGGAGATCAAAGATGCACTTTCCAAAGCTTCGTCATGCGTTGTAATTGATTTCAACGGAGTAAACATGGAGACTTTCACTCCTTTCCGTAAAGAGTGTGCGAAAGAGCAGGTAAGACTGCTTGTCGTAAAGAACACTCTTGCGAAACACGCAGTTGAAGGAACTCCTTACGAGGGTATTTCGAAGTTCCTCAGTGGAATGACAGCTCTCGTTCTTACGATGGGAGATCAGGTAAGCGGTGCAAAAGTCGTCAAGAAAATTGCAAAGAAAGACGAGCGCATCGTTATAAAAGCCGGCGCACTGGATGGCAAAATCCTTTCGGCGAAAGAAGTGGAAGTCCTCGCAGACCTTCCGAGCAAAGAAGAGCTTCAGGCGAAGCTGCTTGCAACAATGCTTGCTGTACCTCAGAATTTCGTGCGGCTGCTTAATGCTGTTCCGCAGACTTTTGTACGCTTGCTTGCTGCATACAAAGACAAACTTGAACAGGCTTAGTTATTATTAATTTTTTGTTTTATGGAGAAAACAATGACAAAAGAAGAAGTAAAAGAATTTATCAAAGGAATGACCGTTCTCGAACTTTCGGAACTTATTAAAGAACTCGAAGAAGAACTCGGCGTAAGCGCAGCTGCTCCTGTAGCTGTAGCAGCTGGTCCTGTTGCTGGCGGCGCTGCTGCTCCGGCAGAAGAAAAAACAGAGTTTGATGTTGTTCTTAAATCGGAAGGCGCAAACAAACTTAACGTCATCAAAGAAGTCCGCGCAATCACCGGTCTTGGCCTCAAAGAAGCTAAAGACCTTGTTGAAGGCCACGGCGTTGTAAAAGAAGGCGTTTCGAAAGCAGACGCAGAAGCAATTAAAGAAAAACTTGTTGCAGCTGGTGCTGAAGTAGAAGTTAAGTAAGTTGCTGAAAATATTCTGCATTTTTTGCAGAACTCAGTTGTTTTTTTTGAAGGTAAGGCAGTCTTGTGCTGTCTTACCTGATTTTTTATTTTTAGCTTATTCGGATTATTCGGAGTGCCGGAAGATATCAGATACCAAACAAAAGAGAGGTAATGATGGGGATCTTAGGACAGCAGAATTATAGAACGAGAAAATGGTTCGGAAAAGTAACAAAAAACGTTACAGACGTTCCGGATCTTCTTGAAGTGCAGAAGGCTTCTTTCCAGGAGCTACTCCAAAAAGACGTCGCACCTGCGGACAGAAAAAAAATCGGCTTGCACAAAGCGTTTTTATCGACTTTCCCGATAACAAGTTTCAATAATGCTATTGAACTTACATATTTGGGTTACTCAGTCGGTGAGCCGCAATACGATGTCGACGAATGCAAACTCAGAGGGACAACTTACGAGCTTCCTTTGAAAATAAAGGCGGCTTTGACTTCTTATGATGTCGATGAAAACGGGAACAGAAGCAAATTTAACTCTACTACGGAGCAGGAGATCCACTTTGGTTCCATTCCATGCATGACTGATTGGGGAACATTTATAATCAATGGAACGGAAAGGGTTATCGTCAATCAGCTCCATCGTTCCCCCGGAACTTTTTTTGACTGCGATAAAAACAAAACGACAAGCGGAAACGAAGTCTATAGCGCAAGACTTATACCGTATCATGGATCATGGCTTGATTTTGAGTTCGATTCCAAGCGACTTCTTTATGTAAAAATAGACAGAAAAAAGAAATTTCTTGCAACTATTTTCCTGAAAGCGTGGGGATACACAACTCAGGAAATAGTTTCGGCTTTTTATATACCTGAAAAAATTTCGGTTCACGACGGCATTTTTGCTAAAGTCGTCTCCAGAAATGATGAAAATCTTTCCAAACAAAAAGTACCGGTTGATGTTATCGGACCTGACGACAAAGAACTTGCAAAAGAAGGTAAGAAATTTTCTACTGGTATCATGAAAAAATTGGAGGCTGCGGGTGTCAGCGAGATCACGCTTCCGGCGGAATATATCCTCGGCAAGCGCCTTTTTGCACCTGTATGTGACCCGAAAACTGGCGAAGTTTTTGCAAATGTAAACGACGAGATCAACGCTACGCTTCTCGATAACATAACAAAAAAAGGAGTTCAGGAATTTTCGATAATATATTTCGAAAATATGAACTATTCGCCATATCTTTCCAATACTCTAAAGGCTGACAAGACCAATTCTAAAGAGGATGCTCTTTTGGAAATATACAGGATGATGGTTCCGTCGAATCCGGTGAAGATCGATGTTGCACAGGGATATTTTAATGCGCTTTTCCTGAATCCTGAGAATTATGATCTCAGTGAAGTCGGCCGTCTGAGAATGAATTACAAATTCAAAGAGGATGTTCCTTTGTCTGAAAGACAGCTCAGAAAGGAAGATGTAATGAATTCAATCATCTGTCTTCTTGAACTTACTGACGGTAGAGGGAAAGTAGACGACATCGATCACCTTGGAAACAGAAGGGTCCGTCTTGTCGGTGAACTTCTTGAAGATACTTTCAAGACAGGTCTTCTCAAGATGTCGCACAGTATAAAGGAAAAACTTGCCGGCGGTTCTCCTGACAATAACCAGTCGCCATACGAGGTTATCAGCTATAAGCAGGTTTCCGCTGTACTGAAAGACTTCTTTACCGGTGGAACGCTCAGCCAGTTTATGGATCATACGAACGTTCTTTCTGAGATGACCCATAAGAGAAGACTTTCTGCTTTGGGTCCCGGCGGTTTGACACGTGACCACGCAGGTTTTGATGTCCGAGACGTTCACAGAACGCACTACGGCCGTATCTGCCCGGTTGAAACCCCCGAAGGTCCTAACGTAGGTCTTATCGTTTCTCTTACAACTTTCGCTAGAATAGACAAATTTGGATACATCGAGACTCCTTACAGAGTCGTCAAAAACTGCAAAGTAACTGATGAAGTTGTCTACCTTGATGCAATAAAGGAAGAAAACGAAGTCATCATGCCGTCTTCGGTAAAACTTGATAAGAAGGGAATGATAATCGACGAGATCGTCAATGCTAGAAAAGAGGGTGAACCTGTCAGAGTTCCTCGTGAAGAAGTAACTCTTGTCGACCTTGTTCCCGTTCAGCTTGTTTCTGTTTCGGCAGCGCTGATTCCGTTCCTTGAGCACGATGACGCAAACAGAGCCCTGATGGGTTCTAACATGCAGCGTCAGGCTGTTCCGCTTGTCAGAACGGATGCTCCGCTTGTCGGAACAGGTATGGAAAAGTATGTTGCGAGAGACTCGGGATATACTCTTTTCGCTCAGAGAGACGGTATGGTCGTAAAGGTTGATTCAAGCAGAATCGTTGTTAAAGTCGAGGAGAATAACAACGTTGATGTCGATATTTATAACCTTATAAAGTTCAAACGTTCCAACCAGAATACGGCGATCAACCAGCGTCCGGTCGTATCTGTCGGTGATTTTGTAAGAAAGGGCGATGTTATTGCTGACGGCCCCGCTATCAACCGCGGTGAACTGGCGCTCGGTAAAAATGTTCTTATCGCTTTCATGCCGTGGAACGGTTACAACTACGAGGACTCTGTTCTTGTTAACCGCAGACTTCTCAAGGACGATTATTACACATCGGTTCATATTGAAGAGTTCATCTGCGAAGCAAGAGACACGAAGAGAGGGCCTGAAGAGATTACAGCCGACATTCCGAATGCATCCGACGAGATTTTGAGAAAACTTGACGAGAGCGGTATCATCAGGATCGGCCAGAAGATAAAACCCGGCGATATACTTGTCGGTAAGGTAACACCTAAAGGTGAAACGGTTCTTACTCCGGAAGAAAAACTTCTCAGAGCTATATTCGGCGAAAAAGCCGGTGATGTAAAAGACAATTCGCTCTATGTTCATCCTGGCACAGAAGGTGTTGTCATTGACACAAGAATCTTTGCTAGAAAAGGTATCAAGAAGGATAACCGCTTAAAAGAGCAGATGCAGGAACAGATGGATGCCGTCAAGAGAAACCGTGATGACGAAGTCCGTATTATTGAAAAACATACCTACGAACTTATCAGAAAAATGTTTGTAGGTAAAAAAACAGATGCAGATCTGAAAAATGAAAAAGATGCTGTTGTCATTAAGAAAGGGACAGAGCTTACTCCGGAAATTCTCGCTAATGTTCCTGAAAGCCTTATGGGTGCTCTCAGCGTAAAGGACAGGGAAGTTCTCAAAACTGCGAAAGAGCTTCTTCTCAACATGAACAGAAAAGTCGATACCGTCAAGAAGATCTATGACAATAAGTTGAAACAGATTTCAAAAGACGATGATCTTACTCCAGGTGTTGTAAAATCGGTAAAAGTTTTTGTCGCTGTAAAGAGAAAACTCTCCGTTGGTGACAAGATGTCAGGCCGTCACGGAAACAAGGGTGTTGTTTCAATGCTTCTTCCGGAAGAGGATGTTCCCTACATGGAAGATGGCAGAACGGTCGATATCGTCCTTAACCCGCTCGGCGTTCCCAGCCGTATGAACATCGGACAGATTTTTGAAGTTCATCTTGGTCTCGGTGCGAGAAAACTGGGTGAACAGATCAACCGTTATCTGGAAGAAAATTACGGCGTTGACAAACTCAGAGCTAAACTTAAAGAGATTCTTCAGCCTAGCGATGAAGTTGCCAAACTTATCGATGAGGCCGATGAAGACGATGTCCGCAGTTTCATCAAATCTATGAAAGGTGGTATCTATACAGCAACACCTGTTTTCGACGGTGCTCAGGAATCTGAAATCAGACAGATTCTCAAAAACACAGGCGAAAGGGAAAACGGCAAGATGATACTTTTCGACGGCAGAACCGGCGAGCCTTTTGAATCCGATGTAACGGTCGGTGTCATGTACTTCCTCAAACTTCATCACCTGGTTGATGAGAAAGTTCATGCAAGAAGCACAGGTCCTTACTCGCTCGTTACGCAGCAGCCCCTTGGTGGTAAAGCTCAGTTCGGCGGTCAGAGACTCGGTGAAATGGAGGTTTGGGCGCTCGGTGCATACGGCGCGGCTTACTGCTTGCAGGAATTCCTTACCGTAAAATCTGATGATGTCGAAGGAAGAAAGAAACTTTACGAAGCTATCGTCCGCGGCAAGACCAAATACGAAATGGGAATCCCGGCATCGTTCTCCGTTCTTGTAAAAGAGATGCAGAGCCTTTGCCTTAATGTAAATTTAATTGAAGACAGCAACAACAGATAGGAGGATACCTTGAAAGATATCTACAAATTCGACAAGTCGAAAAGCAGTTTTGATTTTAAGGCTATCGAGGTATCTCTCGCTTCGCCTGAAAAAATCCTCGAATGGTCTTACGGCGAGGTCAAAAAACCGGAAACACTCAATCACAGAACGTACAAACCGGAAAGAGACGGCCTTTTCTGCGCAAAAATTTTCGGTCCGATCAACGATTACGAGTGTCTCTGCGGTAAATACAGAAGGATGAAATACAAAGGTATCGTATGTGAAAAATGCGGTGTCGAAGTTATCGAATCCAAGGTCAGAAGAGAGAGAATGGGACATATTACTCTGGCTACTCCGGTAGCTCACATCTGGTATGTCAAAACATCTCCGTTTTATATCAACACTCTTCTTGGAATGAGCAACACGAACTTGAGCAGTGTTATCTACTGCGAAGGATATGTCGTTCTCAGATCCGAGATAAAAGGTGTTGTCAAAGGACAGTATCTTGAAGAAGAACAGTACAACGAACTTCTTGAAAGATACGGTTCCGACCAAATCTATGCTGAAACGGGTGCTGCTCCGCTGAGACAGCTCCTCGAAGAGATGGATCTTGTTGCCGTAAAGAAGGAAGTCGAAGAGGAACTTGCAAACTGCGGTGATAAGAACCAGCAGGCAAAGTTGCAGAAAAGAATCAATGTTTTCAATAAGTTCATCCGTTCGGGAGAAAGACCTGAAAACATGATTCTCACAGTCCTTCCGGTTCTTCCGCCTGATTTGAGACCGCTTGTTCCGCTTGAAGGCGGCAGCAGATTTGCTACAAGCGACCTCAATGATCTTTACAGAAGGGTTCTCAACAGAAATATCCGTTTGAAAAAACTTATGGATCTTGGTGCACCGGATGTAATCATCAAAAACGAAACAAGAATGCTTCAGGAAGCCGTAGATGCACTTTTCGACAACACGAAAGTTCACAGACCTGTCCAGGGTGCAAACGGCAGGGCTTTGAAATCTCTCAGCGAGATGCTCAAAGGTAAGGCAGGACGTTTCCGTCAGAACCTTCTCGGAAAACGTGTTGACTACTCAGGACGTTCGGTTATCACCGTAGGTCCGGAACTCAAGCTGCATGAATGCGGTCTTCCCAAGGTTATGGCCCTTGAACTGTTCAAGCCGTTCATCTACAACAAACTTTCAGAGAGAAACCTTGTAAGCACGGTTAAAGCTGCTAAAAACATGGTTGAAGCTGGCGAAGATGTTGTATGGGAAATTCTTGAAGAAGTTGTAAAAGAGCATCCGGTTCTTCTCAACCGTGCTCCTACGCTTCACAGACTCGGTATTCAAGCTTTTGAGCCGGTTCTTATTGATTCGAAGGCAATCAGACTTCATCCGCTCGTATGTGTTGCGTTCAACGCAGACTTCGACGGTGACCAGATGGCAGTTCACCTTCCGCTCAGTATCGAAGCGCAGCTTGAAAGCCGTGTTCTCATGATGTCAACGAACAATATTCTTTCTCCGGCATCGGGTACTCCGGTAATTTCTCCGGCGCAGGATATGGTTCTTGGTCTTTACTACCTGACCACAGCTAAACCTTACTCGAAGGGCGAGGGAAAGGTTTTCTATTCCGATACAGAAGCGTTAATGGCGCGTGATTCGGGTATTATTGACTGGCAGTCGATAATCAAAGTCCGTATTGACGGTAAACTTCGTGTCACAACGGCAGGACGTCTGCTTATCTGGGCTGTAACGCCGAAAGAACTCGGTTTTGATACAATCAACAGACAGCTCAAGAAAGGCGACTGGACGGCTATTCTCGACAAGAGTTTCAGAACTGCCGGAGGAAAGGCTACAGTTGTTTTTGCAGACAAGATCAAAAACCTCGGATACCAGTATTCAACAAAGGCTGCATACTCAATCTCGATAGACGATATCAAGATTCCTGCAGAAAAGGCCGAAATAATTGCCGAAACGGAAAAAGCGGTTCGTGAAGTCGAAAACCAGTACACAATCGGTAACATCACGAAGTCTGAACGATATAACAAAATCGTTGACCTTTGGGGTGCTGCTAACGAAAAAGTTACAAAGAAGATGATGGAAGGTCTCAAGGAAACCAAAATCAATCATGAACTTTGGGGCGAAGTCATCATGCCTTCTGAAAACTCGGTTTACGTCATGGCTGACTCGAAAGCCAGAGGTTCTCAGGATCAGATCAGACAGCTCGGCGGTATGCGTGGTCTTATGTCGAAACCGAACGGCGATATTATCGAAACCCCTATTCTTGCTAACTTCAAGGAAGGTCTTGACTCTCTTGATTACTTCACGTCAACGCACGGTGCAAGAAAAGGTTCTGCCGATACGGCTCTTAAAACCGCTAACTCCGGTTACCTTACAAGAAGACTTGTTGATGTTGCGCAGGATGTTGTCGTAGTTGAAGAAGACTGCGGAACGAACAGTGGTATCGATGTTGAAGCAATGCTTAACGAATCGGGTGAAATCATCGCTCCACTCAAAGAGAGAATCCTTGGCAGAGTGGTTCTTGACGATATTGAAGATCCTGATACCGGCGAAATAATCCTCGAAGCAAACTCGATGATAGACGAAGCTGCAGCAGACAAGATAGTTGATCTCGGTATCGACAGCGTCAGAATCAGATCGGTTCTTACATGCAGAAGTCAATTCGGTGTCTGTGCTAAGTGCTACGGCAGAGACTTGGCGCGCGGTCATCTTGTAAACGTTGGCGAAGCAGTCGGATTTATTGCAGCTCAGTCGATCGGTGAGCCCGGAACTCAGCTTACAATGAGAACATTCCACGTCGGTGGTGTTGCTTCCGGTAAGAGTGAAAAGTCGAGTCACGAGTCGAAGAGAGCCGGCAAGGTCGCTTACAAGGATATTAAACTCCTTCAGAAACCAGATGGAACATACGTCGTAATGAACAGAAACGGCAAAATAGTTATTCAAGACGACAAAGGAAGAGAAAGAGAAAAATATCCGGTAACATACGGAACCAACCTTAAAGTTGCCGATGGTGCGCATGTCGCGGAAGGAACGGTTCTTGCGGACTGGGACCCTTACAATGATCCGATTATTGCGGAAACTGATGGTGTCATCGCTTACGAAGACCTTGAAAACGGTATCACGATGAGGGAAGAGCAGGATCAGAACACCGGTCTTACCAAAACGGTTGTTATTCCTACCCGTGACGCTAAGATGTCGCCACAGCTCCTCATTACCGAAGAAGGCAAAAAAGGAAGAAAAACGGCAAAGAAACTCGAGAGAGGCGAAGCTGTTTACCACCTTCCGGTCAACGCTTATATCGAAGTTCAGAATGGCGCGCTTGTAGCTCCCGGTGACGTTCTTGCCAAAGTTCCGAGAGCGGCAAGAAAGACGAAGGATATCACAGGCGGTCTTCCTCGAATCAGTGATTTGTTCGAAGCAAGAAAAACCAAAAATCCGGCGAAAGTATCGGAAATTTCAGGTATTGTTTCGATTCAGAGTGAAGGAAAGAATTCGAAAAGCAAACGTGTTATTACGGTTACTCCCGTTTACGGCGGTGAATCGATGGAGCCTATCCAGATTCCTAAGGAAAAACACATCAACGTCCATGACGGTGATACGGTCGAAGCAGGTGAAGCTCTTATCGAAGGAACAATCGATCCGCACGACATCCTGAGAATCAGCGGTGAAGTTGCTGTTGCGAAGTTCCTTGTTCAGGAAGTCCAGAGAGTTTATAAACTTCAGGGTGTTCCGATCAACGACAAGCATATCGAGATCATCGTAAAACAGATGCTCAAGAAGAGAAAAATCATCGATCCGGGTGACACACCGCTTATGAAAGACGAGCTCGTTGAGAAGGAAAAGCTGGAAAAGATCAACCACATTGCGGAAGAGAAAGGACTCAAACCGGCAACATGGGATGTTGTTCTTCTCGGTATCACGAAAGCTGCTCTCAACACCGAAAGTTTCTTCTCGGCAGCCAGCTTCCAGGAGACCACGAAAGTCCTTACCAACGCAAGTGTTGAAAGGAAGAAAGATATTCTCCGCGGTATTAAAGAGAACATCATTATCGGTAAGATGATTCCTGCCGGAACAGGGTTCCCAAAATACAGCGAAGCAAATTACGAAATCAAGGTTCCTGGCATGGAAAATGTCGAACCTGCTTCTGACGACGAAGATGTCTCGACTAAAGTCGCAAGAAGTTCGTTCAGAACGAGCAGAAGACTTGCTGCCGACATGGATATGGAAGGCGCTTTTGATTTCAGCAACATCTCGAACGGTCTTGAAGGCGACGAGGAAGGTTTCAGCGAAACCGACGACATTCCTTCCGGAAAAGACGAAGAATAATCCCCGTCCTATTATTGTTATGTAACCCCGCTCCGGCGGGGTTTTTTTTATTCAATAGCCTCACTTTCAGGCAAAAAAATATCGAAATTTTCATAAAAAACACTAAAATGACCCGTTTTTGAGTTTATGGTAGAAACAATGAGCGAACTTATTGAGCCTGTAAAAGCCAATCTCACAATTTCGGTTATGTTCAGAGACGCCGCACTGCTGGCTGAAATAAAAGACATTCTCGAGAAAAAATACGGTGAAACCGACGCAGTTTCCGAAGTTTACGATTTTTCATCGATTTCGCCTTACTACGACCCTGAAATGGGCAGCGACATAAAAAAGATCGTTTTCAGCTTCAAAGAACCGGTTTCAAGAGATTCTCTCAAGGATGTCAAACTTTTCTGCGTTGAGCTTGAAAAAGAGCGCTCCGTTGACGGAAACAGGCTTGTGAACCTTGATCCCGGCCTGGTTACGCTTGAAAATTTCATCCTGGCTACCGGCAAAAATTACAGCCATAGAATTTATCTCGGAAGCGGCGTTTTCGCCGAAGTCACACTTATGTTCGGCAAAAAAAACGTAATAAAAGAACTTCCGTGGAGTTACCGCGATTATCTTTATGAACCTGCACGTTCCTTTCTGCTTGAAGTCCGCGAGTTGTATCGTGCAAAAAGGGCGTTGCTTTTAAAAAATACGGAGAGTTGAATTGAATCTTATTGTTTTCCCGCTTAAACATGAAAACCCTTTCCCGACCAAGGTTTCAACTGGTTCTGTCACAAAAATTCACGACAATCTGATGCTGCTTTGCTCGGGAATGGGAAGTTCCGGAGTGCTTACTTTGGGCAGAGTGCTTGCAGAATACCCTGAAATAAAGACGGTGTGCGAATTCGGCACAGCTGCATCCGTTTCAAAAGGTGTTGTCGGGAATATCTACGAGTGCACGACATTCTGCGATTTCAACGGCGGTATAATCGCTTCAGCGCAGAGTTTTACAGATCTTCCGACGGCAGCAGTAACGGGTGATGACAGGCTTTATACTGGCGGTGAATACGACTGGGCAGACCTGCTTGAAATGCCGCTTCTCTACACAATGGAGAGCTTGCGGTTTCGCAATATAACACTCGAATTTAAAAAGCATTTTTTCTCAATTCGTCTTGTATCAGACCAAGGCTGCGGCGATATCAGAGAGCAGGTGGCACAAGAACTCAACAAAGCTAAAAAACAAATTCGGGATATATTTTCCGTTTTTGAAAAACTTTCAGTCTAAAGTTGTTTATGAGTGACGGAACCGCAATGTATCAGTTCAGGATTTATAAAAGCAACAAACTCGAAAATTTTCTTCCTGAAGTGTGCAGAATCATTCGCAGACTTTCTCAAAAATCTCCTCTGAAAAAGAAAAGCATTGTGGTGCAGAGCGACGGAATGGCCCGCTGGTTAACCCTTAAAGCGGTTTCTGACACAGGGGCTTTTGCAAATTTCGACTTTGTTTCTCCTGACGGTTTTTTGAGAAATTTTGCTGAAGAACATTTCGGCATAACTGCGGATTCGATTTACAACAAAAAAAATGCCGAATGGGTGCTTTATTCGCAGTTGAGAAACATCAAAACCGGGCCGGTATGGAAATATATCGGAGAGAATGATGCCCGTGCTTTCAGATTTAGCCGCACTCTTGCAGATCTTTTCGAACAGTATTTTGTTTATCGTCCGAAAATGATTGATTGCTGGCAGAGAGGGAAAACGATATCGCAGGATTCGGATGAATTGTGGCAGTTTGAGATATTCAGAAAGCTTGATGAAACAACTAACACAAATGGTTTTGCTCAGCTTTTCAACAAAAAATGCGAGGAGGCGTCTCTAAACGATATTTATCCTGACGAGTTGATTTTATTCGGTATTTCTATCATGAACCGTTATCAGCTTGATATGTTTCGCAATCTTTCACGCCTTTTTCCGATACACCTGTTTGCAATGAGCCCGAGCCAGGAGTTTTATCAGAAGTCAAAGCAGACAGGAGCCTTTTTAAATCCTGAAGAAAACGAAGGGGAGTTTGATACTTTTTTTGGCAGATTCTGCGCCGCTTCGCTCGATTTTCTTTCGTTTTCGGTTGATAATTTTACTAATGAAACTGATTTTTTTGAAGATCCGGAAGAAGAAACCCTTCTTTCTTTGATTCAGAAAGATATTCTGCATGATTCTGAAGAACCCGAAAATGCCGGATTTGATGATTCCGTCAAAATAATTTCCTGCCGCGATAAAATGCGCGAGATAGAGGTCCTAAAAGACAATCTTCTTGAACTTTTCAACAAAGATGCAGATCTTAAACCGGAAGATGTTGCAGTTATGGCACCAAAGATAAACGACTATGTGCCTTATATCACTGCTGTTTTTGGTGGAACAGACTCGAAAGACAAAACTTTCGTTCCCTGGGTGATTTCAGACAGAACTTTTTCAAGCGAAAGTAGAATAGCTTCGACTTTTCTTGAAATTCTGAGACTCGGGAAATCCGATTTCGAAAAGTCGAAAGTCTTTTCTATTTTCAGATCTCCTTTTGTCTGTGCCAAATTCAACACAGACGGCAAAGTTGTGGACGATATAGAAAAACTCGTTAGTGAGAGCGGTGTAAGATGGGGCCTTGATGCCAAATCAAGAGGCGAAGAGTGTGAAGGAACCGCTCAGAATACCTGGGATTTCGGTCTTTCGAGAATAATAATGAGTTTCGTTATGCCGTTTTCGGAAAACGGGGAGTGTTTTGAGGGAATTCTTCCGATGGAATCAGCTTCCAAAGAAGATTTTGATAATATGTCAGGCTTTATATCGTTTGTAAAAGAGCTTTTCCGTTATTCCAGAGAGTTTTTTTCCTATGAAAAAAGTCCTGCAGAGTTTAAAAATCTGCTTGAAAGTGCCCTCGATTCCTTCTTTTTGTGCAACAGCTGTGACAGTAATGCCCGTGAAGAGCTCCGTTACATCAGAAGCGTAATTGATGATTTTGCAGAAACGGCGTCGGGACAGAATATCGAGAAGCTCTCTTTTGATGCTCTTATGCAATATCTTGAGGACGAACTAGGAAGAGAACGTTCAGGACGCGGATTTCTGTCGGCAAAAGTCAATTTCTGCTCGCTTAAACCTTTGAGGGCACTGCCTTTCAAGGTAATATACCTCGTGGGGATGGGGGACGGCGAGTTCCCGCGCAGTGAAAACAGGTATTCGTTTGATCTGACGCAGAAAAAATCGATGAAGGAAAACAATGCTCCGCTGCCACGTTCCGTGAGGGACAACGACAAGTATCTTTTTGTCGAAGCGATAGTTTCGGCCAGACAGCAACTTTTCATAAGCTACGAGGCAAAAGACCTCTCCGAAGATTCCAAGAAACGTCGCAGAGCTGCGCTGCCGGTACAGATTCTTGAAAAGTATATCGAGAAAAAAACAACTGTTACTGCGGAAAAACAGGAAACAAAGTATCCTGTACAGCCGTTTTCGGAAGAATATTTCAAAGGAGGGGAGTTCAAAACTTTTTCGAAAAAGGATTTTGAGATTGCAAAGGTGCTTGCAGGTGAAACCCATGAGTCGGAAAAGGCAATGTTTCACGTGGAACAAAATGCTTCAAACCTTGAAGCAGAGCAGGTTTCAGAGCAAAAAACAGGAATTTGTGAAAGCGCGGAGACAGAGGTCGTTGACCTTGAAAAGCTTGTCTCTTTTTGTAAAGATCCGATAAAGTTCCATTTAACAAAAACTCTTAAAATAGCTTTGCCCGATGATTCGAAAGAAAAGGGAGATGAAGAACTTTTCGACTATTCCGACGACAACTTGCTGGGGTATAATATTCGTCAGACCTACATTGATATGGCGCAAAACGACCCTGAAGAATTTCTGAGAGATTCCTATGAATCTTTTTTTCGCAGGATGAGAGGCGAAGGGAAAATGCCTTTCGGAGTTTTTGGAGAAGCGGTGTTAAAAGAAGAAGTCGCAATTCAGACTTTGCATGACGGGATAAAAAAAATTATCGGGGCAGACCTCGCATTCAAGGATTTTTCGCTTGATTTCCCGGAACTGCATCTGAATTTACAAGGGAGGACGCAAAACATAGACCTGAGTAAAGGTTGTGTTATATTCATTTCTCCTTCAAAATTGAAAATGAAATATAAGATTGAAGTTTTAATCCGTCATCTTGCTGCGAATGCAGACGGTCTGAATGCTGACACATACTTTTTCTTCAAGAAAGAGAGCGGCATGCTGGAAAAATTGCCTGTAGAAGAAGCGAAAGGCTATCTTTTCTGGTTTCTGAAGCTCTGGCTTACAAAAAGCAGAATGCAGTTTTTTGATCCTGATTTGATTGAAAATCTCGTAAAAAATTTAAAAGACTGCGAAGATGTCCTGACTGAAGAGGCCGTTCTGAAAGAAGTCGCTTCTTTTTTTGAAGAGAAATGGGTTAAAAGGAACGACGAGCATTCTCAGACATATCCGGAAACGCTTTTAGGGACTGAGCAGTTTTTGCGGCAGGAAAAGCATTTTTTGAGCGAGTTTCCTTCGATGGTGGTTCTGGAGACAGCTAAAATTTTAAAAAAATTTTTTTACACGAAAAAAGGCAGACAGAAAAAATGAGTGATGAAACAGTTGATTTTCTTGTGGGAAGCGGAGAACCGGAACCTGAAAAGCTGAAAACCGTGACTGATGAAATGCCAGGGAGATATGAAGTTGTAGAAGAACTGGCCCGTGGCGGTTCTGGTAGGATTCTTGTCGTTTATGACAGGCATATCGGTAGAAAAATCGCCATGAAAGAGCTCCTTTCAGATATTTCAAAATCTTCCAAAGCAGATGATCCTCAGAGTGTGGCAATAAGGAACCGTTTTATTCGCGAAGCCCGTGTGACAGGAAGGCTTGAGCACCCCTCCATTGTTCCTGTTTACGAGATAGGATGTCACTCAGACGGTTCATTTTACTACACGATGCGTCTTGTCAAAGGAACGACACTTCTTAGTGCGATAAAGAAATGTCGCAGTGTTTCAGAACGGCTGGAGCTTATTCCTCATTTCTACCACGTCTGCAACGCTGTTGCGTACGCCCACAGCAAAGGTGTTATCAACCGTGATCTCAAGCCTTCGAACGTAATGATAGGGGAATTCGGTGAAACTGTCGTTCTTGACTGGGGACTTGCAAAGATTAAAGGAACCAACGAAACAATTTTTGTCCGTCAGGACGATGAAGGAGTCGGCAAAACTGTTGTTGGACAGGCTATAGGAACTCCTTCGTATATGCCTCCTGAGCAGGCCGAGGGAAATATCGGCGAAATAGATGAAGTTTCTGATATTTACTCTTTGGGAGCGATACTTTATCAGATTCTGACTGGTAGAACACCTTTTTCAGGCAGGACCGCCAAGGAGATAATCCATAAGGTCCTGAATGATAAAATAGAAAACGCTGTCAATGAAGACAAAGATGTTCCTCCTGAACTTGCCGCAATAGCAGAGAAAGCGCTTGCAAAAAGCAAAGAAGAGCGTTATGCCTCGGCCGGGGAATTGCTGGAGGATCTTTCTGCCTATATTGCAGGAAGAAAAGTGGGTGTATACCATTATTCTGTTTTTGAAAGTCTGAAATTTATTGCATCGCATCATAAGGCCGTTTTTGTATCTTCAATCATTGTTTTTGTGATAGTTTTTCTTGCAGCAGTTCAGATATTGTTCCTGTTCAACAGGGCAACTGTCGCCAGAGAAGAGGCTGAGCGCGATAAAATAACAGCAAACTACCGCACGGCACAGGCTTTCAGCGAGAAATCAAACAAGCTCGATACTGAAAAAAGTTACATAGCATCCAGAATCTATGCGGCAGCAGCGATGTATTACAATCCTTTAAACAAAAAGAGCCCGGAATATGCTGCTGGATTTTCAGCTCACTCCAGAGATTCGGAAGAGATGCTTTCAAGTGCTGCTTCCAAATTCTACATCAAAAATTTTCACCGTGGTGCTACTTTTGAACGCGATATCTCGGTAGGTTGCAAAATTACGGCGGCCAAGATTTCGCATAATGAAAAAATCATCGCGACAGGCTGTGACAACGGTATGGTGACTCTGTTCAATTTTCCTTCACTTTCAGAAATATATAAGTTTGATCTTAAAAACAGGGTCTCAGGTTTTGATTTTTCTAATGACGACAAAAAGTTGTTGGTTTTCCTTCCTGAAGATAAGAATTTTGTTATAGATATTCAGGCAAAAAGTGCTGAAACCTCTGTCGCAATGATGTTTCACGGTAAATCATCCGAAACTGAAAAGGCTTTTTCAAATTGGTATCAAAAAGAAAACGATAAAATTTCAGCTTTTGCTGTTTCTCCCGATGAAAAAAATATTTTTGCAGGAACTGAAAGCGGCAGTGTGATTATTTTTTCAAAAGGAACCGGAAAGCTTTTAAATTCTGCTTCATTCAGGAATTCTCCTATAACCGATATAAATTTTCAAAGTGACGGAACCCACTTCATAACCTCTTCAAAAGAGGGTAAAGTCACAGTCTGGGATGTGGAGAGAATTGAGCCTATATTTGTAATTGACGGGCATGACTCAGCAGTCGCGGCTGCTTTTTTTGTAGGATCAGACAATTTGGTTTCGGCGGGAGAAGACGGACTTCTCAGAGTTTGGAAAAGACATGGAAGAAAAGGAACAAAACTTTTTGAAATAACATCGGAAGATATTAGAAGAGCCGCTTTCGTAAAGGGTTTAAACGCATTTTTTGCTTTAAGTGACAACAAAATTTCAATTGTATCAAAAAATGCAGAAATTTTGTTTGAACACGAGGAGAATTTCAGAATCGTAGATGCCGATATTTCGGCTGACGGCAGATATGTTGTAACTACCGAAAAAGGGGCGATACTCAGATTCTACGACAGAGAGAGCGCAGGAGAAAAGGACATTGAACTCAAAGAAGAGATCCGTTCGGTTGATATTTCGCCCGACAGCGACCACGCGGCAGTTTCGGGGGATACCGAGATGCTTCTTGTTTCGTTCAAAAAAGACGAAGTCAAAAGCAACAAGTGTATGCGGGACAGTGGTGTCAGACCGGTATTTTCCAGTGACGGCAAAAAGCTTGCTGCGGCGTGCGGAGGTACGATAACGATTTTTTCAGTACCCGATTTTTTGGTTTCAGGAGAAATTAAAATCGAAGGCAGGACAGCACTTTTTCTTAAATTTCTGCCTGATTCGACGCTTCTTGCCGGTTTTGATAAAGGAATTCTCAGCCACATTGACACTTTAGATAATTCAATAATGAACTTCAGCGGCAGATTTGATGCTACTAATAAGGTTGCTGTCTCTTCCGACGGGGTTTTTGCGGCAACTGTGGCTGCTCACAACAATGTCAGAATCTGGAATGTTCGGGAACATAAACTGTTTCTCACTATTTCAACCGAAAAAGAGCCGGGCTGCCTTCTATTTGAACCGGACAAAAATTCTCTCGGTATCTGTAGCGGCGGTAAAATCAGATTTTATCCTCTTGAAGCTCCTGAACTTGAACTTCCTCCGGCGCAGCTTTTGCATAAAATGGAACTGGAAGCCGGGATGGAACTCAAAGATTTCTATCTTGAAACCTTGACTAGTGACGATATTTCCAAACAATCAGAAAGTAGATAATTGCAGAAAAAATAGGTTTAGTTATAATACTTGGATTTTGTTTTTGCGGAGGCAACTATGAAAAATGTTTTTTTAGTTTTTTCGGCTTTGATGTTCAGTTTGTTTTTTACTGCGTGTGTTCAGAACAGCGACGAGCAGTTTGAAGTCGATGATTTCCAGACAGACGATGCATCCTATTATAGGGAATATGAAGATGAAGATGTAGTTTCCGACGAAGATGCTTCTTCGGCAGTGTGGGATGTTAATTTTTCATTCCTCGGCACTATCAACGACGGAAATGCGGAAAACATCAACTACGGTTCAGGTCTTCTGACTTATGTCAATCTTCTGAGTGAAACAATCAGTGTAAGCGGTGCTTCATGGGCGATCAAAAAGTCGATAACTTTGAACTCCGGTCATCAGGTTCCCATGATTCAGATCTTTTTTGCGGACAATTCCTCAAATGTTGATGAGGACGGCAGAGTTCTTTACTTCATTCTGCAGCTTGAAGGTTCTTCTGTTTCTTCCAAAAGCGAAACTTACTACATCAACAATGACAAACTTTACAAAGCAAAGGTTAAGCTCAATGCGGAAACAGGAAAAATCGAGGAAATATGCTACATTCAGGAACCTGATTCCACAAAGGGTAAAGTCAATATCTATACCAACAATATACGTGTTGGCGAAGAACTCAAAGTTGAGGGCTATGCAAACATGCTTGATATGGAGGTTATAGAGTGCAAAACGATGAACTGAAAAAAGTGGGGGATCACGATACTTCCAATGTCGCTCAGGGATTGACCCGGGAATTTTTTGCAAAACTCCCTAAAACCGATCTTCATGTTCATCTTGACGGTTCTCTTCGTCTCGAAACAATCTGGGAACTGGCGAAAAAGGACAAAATTGACCTTGGTGTAGGCTCAATCGAAGAACTGCGCGAACTCATCGGGCCTGGCAGAATACACGCATCTCTGAACGAATATCTCAAGGGTTTCGAAATAACTCTTAAAGTACTCCAGACAAGGGAAAATCTTTACCGTGCCGCTTATGAGCTGGCTGAAGACTGCGCAAAGGAGAATGTCGGATACTTTGAAGTCCGCTATTCGCCGATACTTCACACTCAGAAAGGACTCTCGCTTCCGGCAATTCTGGAAGCTGTAATCGACGGACTCAAGGCCGGACAGCGCGATTTCGGTGTTACAAGCGGTGTTATTGTCTGCGGTATGCGTAACATATCTCCCGAAATCAGTCTCAGGATGGCGGAACTTGCTGTTGCTTTCAAGCATCGCGGCGTTGTAGGTTTCGACCTTGCAGGAGCTGAATACAATTATCCGGCGCGTGATCATCTGGAAGCGTTTTCTCTGATACTTTCGAACAACGTCAACGTAACGATTCATGCGGGCGAGGCTTACGGTCCCGACAGCATTCATCAGGCGCTCCACTACTGCGGTGCACACAGAATAGGCCACGGTGTACGGCTTCGCGAGGACGGCGATCTGCTCAACTATGTAAACGACCACAGAATTCCGTTGGAACTCTGTCTTTCAAGCAATGTTCAGACAGGGGCTGTCAAAAATATTTCGGAACATCCGGTCAAATTCTATCTCGACCTGAGTCTGCGTGTCACTCTCAATACCGACAACAGGCTTATAACGAACACAACGATGACCGATGAATATTACCTGATGTACAAGACCTTCAATCTTTCAGGACAGAACATCCTTGATCTTATAATCAACGGTGTCAAGAGCGCTTTCATGCCTTATGAATTCAAAAAATGGTATCTCCGCGAAACGAAACGTAAAGCGATAAAAATATTCCTGAGAGATGCCGGAATCAACCTCAATATCAAGCCTGTTTCTTCTGTAAAATGACCGTCTTTGACGAAAAAACGCTTGTCTGCCGTGCTGTTGCCGGTGATGTTGGCGCTTTCAACGAGCTTTTGAAAGAGATCGGCGGCAAACTTTTTTCTTTTGCACTCTCTATTTGTGGTGGAAACCGCGGCATAGCCGAAGATATTTATCAGGAAGCATTGTTGAAGGCTTTTGTAAGTATCGGAAAATTCGAGGGAAAATCTTCTTTTTCGACTTGGATCTGGATGATAATCAAAAACAGCTACATAGATTTCCTGACGGAGAACAAGAAACTTGTAAGTCTTGAAAATATCGAGAATTTTGAACCATCTTCCGATATTTCGGCAGAACTTGAACTTGTTAGGGAAGACCGTGCGAAAATGCTGCGCAAACTGATTTCAGAACTTCCTGTGCCGTACAGCGAAGTTATTACTCTTATCGACTTGCAGGAAATGGAGCATTCCGAAGCTGCCGAGCTTCTGGGAATTGACAAAAATCTTCTCAAAGTACGTCTTTTCAGGGCACGGAACGCGCTTGAAAAGATGGTCAGGGCAAATATCGAATTTTTCAAGTGATTTCACAATTCGCCTTGCAATAAATCTTTATTCCAATAAAATACCTTGTTTGTTTTTTTGGGAGCCATGGAGGGAAATCATGAAAAAATGCATGTTGTTTGCTGTCGTATTCTTTTGTTTCACTTCTCTTTCCGCTGACTGGGGAGAAGAACTCTGCGAAGATGTGACCTGTTCCGGTCACGGCGAATGTCAGGATGACGGAGAAAATGAATGGTGTGTATGTGATGAAGGGTATATCGCAGACGGCTTGGACTGCATTTTAGGCTGCAACGGTGTTACATGCAGCGGTCACGGGTCATGCTCGGTCGTCAGCGGTGCCGAGGTCTGCACATGTGAAGCCGGATTCTCCGCAACTGGCCTCAACTGCATTCTTAATGAAGCTTCGACTGTTGATACTCTTGCAATACTCAACTCTGCTGACTGCTACAACACGGGGAACTGTCATTACAGACTGATTTTCGCAACGGGAGCTTACAGTTTCACGCCGTCTGTTTCTTCTCTTTACGACATAATCGTGAATGTTCTTGATTCGGAAAACGTATGGCACAACTACCGGAAAACGGTGGCTCAGTGCGTGACAGAAGGGGTATGCGACAATGTTGATGCGCAATATATTGATTTCTGGTTTCAGCACAGTGTGAACGGCAACCAGTATGTTACGGTCGAGCTCTTAGGCAACGGAGATGATGCTTACGATGATATGTATCACGATGTGCTGATCAATTACTGCTACGGCGTAAACTGCGGGACCGGCGGAAGCTGCGACGGCACTTCAGGTTATCCGGTGTGCACGTGTGAAGAAGGGTATGTTCTAAGAAACGGGATATGCGAAGAAGGCTGGTTCGAAGACGAGAATCTGGCAGCAGCGGTTATCGAACTGCTTCAATACAAGGGATACGCTGTTGAAACGGAAGCCGATATTGATCCTGAAATGCTTTCTGATATTGAATCCTTGTCGTTGAAAGGCAAAAATATTTCTTCTTTAGTCGGGATCGGACTTTTTTCTTCTCTGGCTGCTCTTGATGTTTCGGGTAATAATATTTCCGACTTGTCGCCTTTAGCCGACTGCTCTGATCTTAAAGTTCTCAATATTTCAGGCAATCCGGCTGCTGATCTGACTCCTCTGAGTGCTCTTCCGCTTTTCAGCATAGATATTTCGTATTCCGGAGTTTATAACCTGAATCCGCTTGTTCCGGTCACTTCATTGGGAGAAATCATTTTTGCCGGCAGCGGTGCCGGTCTGCACGGCATTGTCAGACCTGAGAACACATCTGTTCCGCAATGGCTTGCCGGAGAGAATCTTACGGGCTGTAACGAACTTTCGCTGTACGATATGAGCGGAAGCAGAGTCGGTAAAATAGAGATAAATACCGGATGTTCCGTTCACGGTTCATGTGTTTTGGGGCAGTGTGTCTGCGATGAAGGTTATGTCCATGCGGCTTTGACCAATACCTGTTTTGATCCCAACGGATGCAGCAACGGTTTTCATATAAACACCGACCACGGGATATGTGTCAAAAACCGGATCCCGGCAGTCTGTCCCGATGATGATCCGGGGAAAATATTTCCGGATGCCTATCTTGAATGGGACGGCAAGGGATACGGTTATCCTGACGGATTTACAACCGGAGAACCGTGTCTGATTGGCGATGAGACCTGCGACAACACTGAAAGCAAAAGTGTATGCCGCTGGGAATGCCGTGAGGGGTATATGCTGGCAGACAGCGGTCTGATGTGTGCTCCGTTTGCAGAAAGGGAAATCTCGGCAAGCGCATACAATCGCCGGCTGCTGCCGGAAATATCGAGGCGCGATGTCTCATTCGAGCCGATACCCGGAGTCCCGTCGTTGATTCCGGTTCTGAGGGCGGAAGAATATTACGGTTTAGAGCGGCCTTTCAGACTCCGGTGGAATCTGGATCTGCCGAGAGTAGAACTTCTGACTCGGGAAACATGCGGTCTTGTATGTCCGACGACCTGGGACAAGAAAACGGTTTATGTTCTTATGCCGTGGGGTCAGGAAGAGTATTCTATTGAAGCTGAAAAAATCTGTTATAATTCAAACGACGTGGAAATATCGCCATGCGAAACATTAGAAGATGTGGCCTCGTCGGATCATGTTAAAATAACATACTATCCTGCGCCCGGTCAGAATCTTTTTTCCTACATAGTTATGGAAACGAAGTCTATTGCATACAATCCCCGCCCGGGAATGCTGGGAAAGGATATCCTGCCGGAATACGACACTTGGAAAATCACACGTTACGGAGATGACGGATCGGTAACGGAATTTGAGAGAGAAAACGCTAAAAGACCCGATTACTATGAATTTATGGACTATATCCCGATTTCAAAACATATAACGAGAGATCAGAAAATGACATCGTTCAAATATGTTTGGGAAAGGAACAACCGTTATGCATATTCAAAAATGAAATCGGTATCTGTAATAGATCCGTTGAAAAGAGTAGTAAAAATATCGGCAGATTCGGTTGATGTCGGGCTTATGAGCAGGCCGGACACTAATATCGATAAAATATACGGAGCCCTTGACGGAACCATTGAAATATCTACCGGAAAAGCCGGCATCAACGATGATTTCAGCGACGAGGACCTGCAAACGGCTGTAATATATAAAAATATCGACGGTTTTTCGATGAATGCCGAGATATATAAGAACGGAGAAGGCTACAGGGTAGACAGATATCATATAAGTTCAGGCAATTTGTTCCTGGAATCCTACAATTACAACAGCGCTGTTCTTCCGAATCACTTTGGAGCTCTTTACGGCAGTACGAAGTGGAATTTAGGTGTTTCCGGTTACACAGAAGAAACACTTGTCGGCAGAGATACTGTCAATCCGGAATATGTCTTTAAAAAAGTGCGCGGCAGTTTTGTCAGGAGCTATCAGGGCAGATATCCGCAGACATATTCGCTTTCTCTTCAGGAAGGTGATCAGCACAAAATCACTACGGTTTACGGTACTGAGAAAAACGGTATTTCCTTAAATGAAAGAATTGTCGAGGAATACTTTACGAACTGGGCTCAGCCGGCAAAAAAGATAACCTGCAGACCTGCTGCGGGCGATCAGATTGAAAGCTGTGACAGCATCACGAATAAGGTGACTGAAGAGATAAAATACAATGTCAGCGGTTCACCGATATACTTCAAAAACGCCGACGGGCAGGTGACACTGAACATTTACGACACGAATGCAGAAACAAATGAAGAGAATTACAACTTCCATTTCTATGCTGATCCGCACACATACATAAATTATGATCAGACGATCCCGGACCTTGACCTGGGTTTTGTAAGAGCCGACAATCTGCGTAAAACAGGGACGCCGGTCTGCTCGGCGGTTTTCAGCCTTAACACCGTGGCAGGTGATCTTGATACTGATCTGCTCGACTATGTAAGATACGGGCTGAACCACAGTTCCAATCTGTGCAGCGACACTGCAAACAGCAGGGTAACGAACTATGAATGGGACAAAGAGGCGTTCGGAAAGCCCTACGACCTGAAAACTGTCACTTACCCCGACGGAAAAACCAAAACATTGGTGTATGACTATGACATCCGCAGTTTTTTTCAGAATTCCCCGCAGCCGTCTCTGTATGCGGACTACACTCCGAACGGCAAAGTATGGGGCGAAACCATAACCGGCAGCGACAGCCAGAACACACTTCAGACCTGCTATGCCTACGACATAAATTATCAGCTTATTGCTCAGGGCACAGGTCCGGCAGGCAGCGGCTGCGACTATAAAAAAGGGTTCGGTTTTGATTCTTCAGGACTGTTGATGACACGTGATGTTTCATACAACGGAAACACTGAAGTACTTCCCAACGATTACATCTACGACAGTATGGGAAGAAAGATCGCAGAGAGAAATTCAGCCGGAGTCTCCACGCTTTATGTTTACGACGGTCTTGACAGAGTCGTTTTCTCATTTTTCGGCTGCGAACTGAATAACAACAATTCTGCTGCTTTCGAGACACGGGTTTACGAACCTTACAATTTCGACGGAGACGATACGGCAGGAGAAAACGGCCTGGGAGTAACTTTCCGATCAGCCTTTCCTTACGATGATTTCACCTGCGAATACTACCGCAAATACAAATATGACGTCATGAGTAATCTGAAAGAGACCTATTTCTTTGAATACTGGGGAGTAAACCAGAACAATCAGATAGCTAAAAACACAACTTCACCTAAGATCATCAAACAGGAAACAGAATATGACTTCCTTGGCCGTGCAGTAAAAAGCTGCCAGTCTGATGCAACAGCTGTAAACTCCGACAAAAGGTGCATAGAAACAGAGCATGATATTTTCGGGAACATCGTGAAAAAAGAAGAAGCGGTTTATGATCAAAACAATCATAAACGAAATGATGTCCATGGTGAAGTCCGCACAATCACCTACGACCACAGAAACAGGCCTCTCACAGTCACAGTCGACGGACTTCAGACGGAACAGTATTTCTACCACAATGAAACATGCGGCACTTATTGCGGTTACGATGAAATAGCAAACAAATACGGAACAACTAACACTCTCAAAACATACAAAGACAAATGGGGCAGAGCCGCGAAACAGGTCGATCCGTTCGGGAACAATGTAGAACCGCATTACAACAGCACGACATGGCTGACGGATTATTCAAAAACCTACAACGGCACTACTTTGACAAGTTTTGATGCCTACGAATATGATGATTTAGGCAGGATTTCTACTGTTAAAAAAGTGCTTTTCGATCCTGCGTCGAATACATCCAATGCAGCAGCAACCAGCATTGCCGGAATTTCCGCCAAAGAGATGGTTCTTGAAAAATCGTATTCCTACGATTCGGATACAGGAAGTATTGCGAGTGTTTCCGACAGCTTTGGAAGAGAGACACTCAATGAATATGACAACTTAAACCGTATTGTAAAAGTAGAAAACTACGACGCTGATAACCAACTTGTTTCCTTGGAAAAAACTGCCTACGACGCGTCCGGCAGAATATCAGCTGAACAGAGCTGGACTTCGGCGAAAACTACCGTTACGGAATACGATTATGACAAAATGGGCAGAGTTACCGCCACATGCGTCAGCACTACGAATGCTACCGAAACAGATGACTGCATTGCGGCTTCATGCACTTTCACAGATACAAAATGCTCTTACCAGCTTTATAATACCGGCGGTCAGTTGGTATGGAGTGCGGACACAGAGAGCGATGGAATCACGAACTTGCTTCCCTTCTTAAATGCAGATCTTGTTGTCGGGAACGAAACTGTTTACAGCTACAATGCTTTCGGTGAAGTTGTAAAAACGGCAAGGAGAATGACTGCAAACGGCAGCGGCGGCGGTTATAAAGAAACGCAGCTTTACAATTCCGACGGCTGGATAACCACAAATTATACTTATGATATTTTTGGCAGAAACACCGAAAAAGCTGATGACAACGGAGCAAAAACCTATTACACCTACACTGCAAACAATCTTCCTGCGACAGAAAAATACTGCGGAAGCGGTGATTCTAACTGCAGATTCCCACGTGAAGTCACTTACACTTACAACACTCTGCGTGATCTTGTCAGTGAAACTTACGAGCAGAATAATGTTTCTTTGACAGTAAACTACGGCCGTGACGACTATGGCAGGATTTCGCAGAAATACACTGGAAATACAGCAAACGATGTTTATCAGACTTTCACTTACAATAACAGAAACCTTCTTGAAACGGCGAAAAGCGTTGATCCGACGAATACGACTTCCACGCTTTCGGAAGTAACCAGAACCTATGATTCCTTCGGCAGCATAAAATCCGAAACCTTTGATTCAGGCATGCTATCAAGCGCGATCGCATGGAACTCTTCAACCAAAGTGATGAGCGAAACTATCACACTTCCGACTGGTAAAAACATCGTTGAAACAGCTTTCAGCGGACTTCCGAAAACTCTTGAATACGACGGAACAAAGCTGCTTCAATACAATTACGGCTCCGGAAATGTCCTAAGCTCAATCCACAAGAATTTTGATGCAAACAATAACCATTCAGCCGAGCTTGACTACACCTACAACGACTGGCGCAAGGTGAGCCGCAGAAAAGAGGAGTTTACGGCACAGAACGCACCGACCGTTGCGGATTACGAATACACCTATTCCAAAGGGCTTCACCTCATCGGGAAGCAGGAAAACGAGGAAAACCGCAGGACCGCTTATCAGTATGACTCATACTACCGCCTGAGAAGGGTCGATTACAACTGCACATACGATGCAGACGATCCAACCTGCATAGAGGGCAGGAACAATGTCTTCAAGTGCAATGCGGCTGAAAGCGGCTGCGAAGACTTCCAGCTTGACGGTGTCCACAACATCAGATCGAGTTATGAAAACCAGACAAATTTTGCATGGACAGTCGACGGTTTTAACAGGCTTGAGCATAAATCGTGGAATAATAATACAACCACATATAGCTACGATTCAAACAACAACATGATCGGAGAAGATTTTGACGGCGACCAGAATGCGGACATTACCTACACCTACGACAAGCTGAACCGTCTGACAAGCGTCACGAACTCCGATTATCTTGTCGAATACAGCTATGACCCCTTCAACAGAAGAACGGAGAAAACCGTTTATTATGCTGACGGAAACGACACATTCGAGAGAACCCACAAATATGCTTACAACGACTGGGATATCATCAGCGAAGAAATCAAGACACTCCGCACATCGGATAACCCGGTCACCACAACAGCATGGGAACTCCGCAGATATGTTGATCAGGGCACCGATAACCACATAATCATGGACACCGTTTCATGCAGCGACGACGGCAACGGCAACTGCTCGCCCAACGAATCGACACTTCAGAGAATCTGGTTCCACAAGGATGAGCGCGGCAACGTCATAGCAGTATCAGACGGAAACGGCACAATATACGAGCGTTACCGTTACCGCGTCTACGGAGAACATGAAGTCCTGAACGCTGATTTCACACCCAAATCGACAGCAGCAGCGTCTCCGTTCCTCTGGGGCGGCTCACTCTACGAGCCCGAAACCAACCTTTATTGGATGCGCAACCGTTATTACCACATTGATATGCACCGCTTCATCAATCAAGACCCCATCGGCATCTGGGGAGATGCAAACAACCTCGGCAACGGCTTCGCCTACGTTGCAGGAATGGTTATTGAAGCGAGTGACCCGACGGGGTTGTATACAGAGTTGATATATTGGCATCCCGTTGTAGATTGGGAACATAAAGAATCAATTGCTGGTCACATTTCCATTCGCATAAATGATACTTCTTATTCTTGGGAAAGTAACGGAATGAATGTTGATAGCATAGAAAATTATTTAAATGAAAACACTTTTCGAATGGGTGAAGGAATAATATTGAATATATCGGCAGATAAAGAAGTAAAATTGGAAAATTACTTAAAAAGTTTACCACAAAATATTCCTCCACGAAAGTATCTTTGGTACAATTTGTCCCACAAAGACAAAAAAGGTTATTGGCTTACCTCCAATAATTGTGGTCAAGTCGCTCTTAGGGAAATTAGCAAAGCGACAGGTTATCAATTCAATCCTGTCACACTACCTGAAGCAGTTGCAAGAGAAGTTTTTGACAGCCCATTAAATCGCGGAAAAAGGTGGTATGCACCAACAAGAAAAGATAAGAAAAAAGATAAAGCTCCACAAACAGAAATACAAGCCAGTGCAGATCCCGAAGACGGTGCTACTGCTGATTTTTCGAGGGTTGTTAATTGGATTCACATGGTTCAAAATTCTGATGGTTCTCGAACATATACTCTTGCCAACGGTGATAAAGTAACCGTTGGACCTGATGGAACAATAATAAAATGCCAAGGAGATTGTACGCAAACACCTGAAGGTGCCTCTTTTACAGAAAAGTATCCTTCAGATCCTTATGAAGACACTTCAGATGCCATACAAAAAGTCTTAATGAATAATATTTTGGCTAAAATGCTGAAGCGCGGTGAAAATGAACAACCTCCAGTTTTCATTGATAATAGCACTGGTCCAAACGGAGCAATAATGATTTACCGTAATCCTTACTATATTAACAAAGATCCTCTAAAAAATATTTTGATTCTCGGATATGACGGCTCAAAGCCGATTTTTGTCAGAAATCCTTTAGCTTTCCCAACATCCAAAACATGGTCTAATACTTATGAAAAATGGCAACAGAGTGGCTTTGTTCAACCGGAGGTTGACCCATGGTTAAGGTAATCAATAGAATAATGAAAAAAATAAATAGCAATCAATTGTTTTATACTTTTATTTTAGCTTCAGAATTCAGTTACTTGTTGGTTTTTTTTGGAATATTGTTTATTTGGGGTTGTGGATCAAAAATGGGCAATATTAAATTATTGTCAGATATCGGTGGTTTTTCATTTTTGATAGGTGTTCCATGTTTTTTAATAGTTTACATAAGTTACATAATTTCCAGCTTTTTTGCACCACAGATAAAAAAATTCAGAAGTACAATTATTTTATTGTTTTTGTTTCGGCTTTTTTGGGTACTTTTTGTCTTTAGTATTTTCGGTTACACAGTATAGAAGAGGATATTATGAAAAATGATAGTTTTAAAATATACTTGATTTTATTGGCAATCTCTTGGGATTGTTTCATGATTGTTTTGGCATTGATTGAACCAAGCAGTAGAAGCACACAGAATTTTATCTACTATATGCTTCTCGGTGTTGTTTTTATGATTTTTGAGGTGTTTTTTACGGCGAGCTTTTTCATAAAAGAACTGGAAAACAAGAGAAAAGCTATAATTGTAGCATTTTTTTTGTCGTGGGTATATGCCGGTGTGCTCACTGCTGTAACAGATATATTGACTGCTATTTTATTTTAAACTGAATGCTTAGAATTATTAATGAAATTGCATAGTAATAACTGGCGCAAGGTGAGCCGCAGAAAAGAGGAGTTCACGGCACAGAACGCTCCGACCGTTGCGGATTACGAATACACATATTCAAAAGGGTTTCATTTGATCGGAAAGCAGGAAAACGAGGAAAACCGCAGAACGGCATATCAGTATGATTCCTATTACCGCCTGAGAAGGGTCGATTACAACTGCGTATATGATTCAGATGATCCAACATGCAAAGAGGGTAGGAACAATGTCTTCAAATGCAACACGGCTGAAAGCGGCTGCGAAGACTTCCAGCTTGACGGAGTCCACAACATCAGATCGAGTTATGAAAACCAGACAAATTTTGCATGGACAGTTGACGGTTTCAACAGGCTCACGCAGAAATCAGACGGCAGCAATACAGTCAAATACAGCTATGATTCGAACAACAACATGACCGGAGAGGATCTTGACGGCGACCAGAATGCGGACATCGTTTACACCTACGACAAGCTGAACCGCCTGACAAGCGTCACGAACTCCGATTATCTCGTCGAATACAGCTATGACCCCTTCAACAGAAGAACGGAAAAGACCGTTTACTACACTGAAAACAGCAACACATTCGAGAGAACCCACAAATATGCTTACAACGACTGGGATATCATCAGCGAAGAAATCAAGACACTCCGCACATCGGATAATCCGGTCACCACAACAGCATGGGAACTCCGCAGATATGTTGATCAGGGCACCGATAACCACATAATCATGGACACCGTTTCATGCAGCGACGACGGCAACGGCAACTGCTCGCCGAATGAATCGACCCTTCAAAGGATCTGGTTCCACAAGGACGAGCGCGGAAATGTAACCGCCCTCACCGATGCAAACGGCAATGTTCTGGAGCGTTACAGATACCGTGTTTACGGAGATTTTGAGATCCTCGATGCCCAATTCTTGCCGAAAAACTGCAACAACCAGACCTGCTATGCAACAGATCTGCACAACTTCCTCTGGGGCGGCTCGCTCTACGAACCAGAATCAGGCCTCTACTGGATGCGCAACCGCTACTATCACATTGACATGCACCGCTTCATCAATCAGGATCCCATCGGAATCTGGGGCGATGCCAACAATCTCGGCAACGGCTTTGCCTATGTCGCCGGAATGGTCATTGAAGCAAGTGACCCGACGGGGTTGGCGAGTGACGCGAATTCTTTCGCGGAAGTTTATGGGTTCAATAAGCATGATGTTCCTACAACTCCAATGTCACCTGAAGAAAAAATGGTTGTCGGTTGGATGGGAAGTGCAATTTTTAATATTGGACTTGGTGCTTTGTTTGGTAATACTTTCGGATTAGTTTCTGGTATTTTTGATACCGCATTGACCATTATTAGTGATCTTGAAAACACTGATTCTAATTTTAAGTTTGTTATTTCTTTAACTTTATTAAGGACTGGAGAATATTATAGTATTATAAAAACTTTTAAGTGGGCGACTGAATCGACATCATATAAAAAACTTGTTGGAGGCTTTGTTAAAGACGCAATATCTCTAGGAATTGATTTTTATTCTTTATATGAGAATAGTGCGGCTAAAGATAACGAGTTAAATGAAAATCTGGATTCAGATAAACTTAAGACCTTATTGCTTGATAACGGTGACATAGTGATTGCTGATGAGAATGGTAAAATAGTACATTGCAGTGGTGATTGTAGCAGTACTCCGGAAGGAAGTTATTTAGATGCTGATCTTTTAAAAACTCTTTGGGGAATATATCCTTCCGATCCTTACGAAGATGTTTCAGATATGATTCAAAACATTATAAGGATAAATATTTTAACAAAAATGCTGAAGCGTGGGGAAAATGAACAGCCACCATTTTTTACGGATACTAGTACTGGTCCCAATGGCGCAATAAAGATATATAAGAATCCCTACTATGTGAACAAAGATCCTTTGAAAATGATTTTGTTCGATGGGAACGATGGTTCTGGAAGACCAATGATTTACAGGAATCCACATGTTCCAGCAAATGCTGAATACGGTTATGATTCAACGACTTATGAAAAGTGGCAGCAATCTGGATTCCCGCAAACGAATGTTGATCCGTATTGGTATTAGGAGGTGATTATGTATAAAACTGCTATTTATTTTTTAGCATCTTTATTTCTTTTGATTTGGGTATTCTTCATTGAGAGACAAGATGAACAAAAAAGGAAAAAACACAGAAGTTTGTTATTAAAAAACAAGCCGATTGCGGAGTTCGATTGTGACATAATTAATGGAACAGATAAAGTTCAAGCCGCATTGTTAGCAACACATAGATTTTACAGAACCCATGCTTGTGTTATGTTATATGAACAATCTATAGTACTTGCAACTGGTTTGGAAACACTTCAGGACGAAATAATGATAGATGATATAGAGTCAGTGTCTATAAAACGATTGTCGTTAATTGACCATCTTTATGTTAGACAAAGAATCCGAAAAATTCCGCATAAAGAGAGTTTGAACGAATTTTACCTGAATGGAGAGAAGGAAGATCTGCTTTACATCAAGAACTTTATTGAAGAAAGAATGCACAGACCGCAAATAATTGATTTGACGGGCGGAGACCAAACGGAGCAATAGTGATTTATAAAAATCCCTACTATGTAAACAAAGACCCGTTAAAAGAAATAATTTGGGGAAAACAGAATGCCGACAGAACAAAAGGTTTTGTCAGAAATCCGTTTGCTCCAGGAGCGGAATACGGTTACGATACTACTACATACGAAAACTGGCAAAACAAGGGATTCCCTCAGACAAATGTTGACCCTTATTGGTACTAGGAGACAAAAATGAAAAATCTAATAATTACAATAAATTTGTTGTTTTTAATTGCCTGTGCATCTGCTCCAACTGTCGCAAAAGCTGATTCCCCAAAAGCCCGCTATATTTTTTCTGACAAAAATGGTCTCTACGGTCTTCTCGACGAAAATGGAAACGAGATTGTTTCTGCCCAATATTTGTATGTCGATATAGTTTATAGTGATACAAGAAAACTGAACAGAGGTTGATGTGTATAATATTCAGCCGTTTCGGACAAAAGCGTCACTCGAGTTTCGTCGGAACGAAATCTATTGAATCTATCATAAAGCTGTTGTAGTGGCTGACAAGTTCACGCGGAACGAGTCTGAAATCATGCATTCCTTTATCAAGATGTGCTCTGAATGAAATATCGGTCATTTTTTTCTCTTCGGCATGGAAATCGAGTTCGGCCGCCTTTTTGCCGTCAATTAAAATGTCGAAATTTCCCATTTCAGGTCCCTGAAGACCGTTTACATGGAGCATATATGTTCCGCCTTTATTTATTTTTTGTTTAAAATCATAGTATTGTTCGGTGTCTACGAATCTGCAAAACATTAGGAACTGATACTGTGAAAGATATTCGTAAGGTGGTGTCATCTCAAGATATACATCAAGATACGATCTTTCGGGAAATGTGTTGCAGTAATCGGGACTTCCTGTCAGCGGATAGAATTTGCTTTCCAGCTCGACATGAATTTCTCCAGTATCGACCGGCGAGAAGATTTCAATAATTTCAGGCGGTTTGGAGTTGTGCTCCATTTTTTCGAAAGGTGCCCAGTAATATTTTTTACCTGGATATTCAAACATTATCCGGCGATTCTGCTTTTCTCCCAAATCGCGGACATAAATAATTTTGTTGTTTTCAAAATGGGTGAAATCCATTAGTGCGTAACCTGATCCGTACATTGTGGAGGGAGCGATAAAAACAACTCCTTCCTTGATTCCTTTGGCATCGAGAGTTCTTTTGAGATCGGCGCTGATATTCCAGAAACTTTTCTCGTAGCTGTTTTTGAGAGCGGGAATAATATAGAGTGTTTGATATAAAATGCCGGCGGACAGCAATGATAATGTAAATATTTTAAGTAACTTGTCTCTATTGGCTTTAAGAAAGCCGCCTTTAAGTATCATGTCGAAAGAATATGCTGAAATTATGAGCAGGAAAAATGATGTTTCATAAAGATAACGAGGTCCGAAAACATTTCCGTCAAAATAGAAAAAGAAATATCCTGCTAGATTTACAAAAAATATGGAGAATAAAAACAACAATTTTTTGAAATCATTCTGATTTTTAGCAAAGACAAAGGCAAAAGGGATTAAAATCAGTGTCAGAGGATGAAGAAAAAGGTTCATTATTAGCGATGAAAGTCTGCGGTATGAAACCAGAAACGCATGGGAAACAGTCAATCCTTCCAGCGGCAGTTCTATCCAGTTTGAGCGAGGGCAGCCAGTTCCGAGCCCGAACCGGTGGCAGAAACTGCGAGGTTCGCTGTAGTTGAAAAAAAGATCCTGCTTAAAAATCAGCGGATCACCTGTGTAAATAGCGTTGTAGCAAAGCAGAAGAATAAGGAACGGTGCGAAGAAAACAAGCGAAACAATACCTTTTTTAAGTGCTTCGATAAAAATGCGCGGATCATGCTTTTTAATGACAACATAACCATAGTGCAAAATCAGCGGAAGTCCCGTGAAAAGTGTGTTCTGTGGCCTTGTCCAAGCAAGCCATCCCAATGAAATGCCTAATATTACAGGAAATTTTAGCGATTTGCCCTCGATCATGTTAAGGTATGCCAGAACTGCGGAAAGTGTCAGTGTCATGCAGAAGGAGTGAGCCATCCATGTTCCGCCCATAACCATGAAAAAGACCGAAAAAAGCATGAAAGACATTGAAATAACAGCAATTTCCCTGTCAAAGAGTTTTTCTGCTATTTTGCCTGTTAGAAAGACGTTAAGTGCTGTGAGGAGCGGGTTTACAAGAACAGGAATTCCTAACATAACGAAAGGAACTAGAAGAAACGAAAATCCCGGCAAAAAGACAGAATAGAGCCTTTCTCCGTCAGGAATCATATATGCATACTGAAAAAACTCATAATGCTCGGGCATTCTGCTGTGAAGTCTTCCGGCCGCAAAATTTTCTGCCATCACAAGATAGTTCACGCTGTCCTGAATATGCGGAATTCCCTGGAAAAAAAGAAATGCAATAACAAGAGAGATTGTGAAAGCGGCTGCGGGAAGAATGAAAAATGGCGATTTACCGAAATTCAGGTTTATACCGGAAAAATCATATTTTTTTAAAAGAAGCGAAAACAGAATGGCAAAAAATATAAAAAAAATATGGAATGTCGGGAAAAAGGCAGTAAAAGGCTGAAAAATGTTGCCGAATGTTGCCCAGAAAAAAAACACCAGAATAATCAGTATTGAAATCAACAACCTGCTGATTTTATTCATTTTGATGCCTCAATCTGTCCAGACGGGAAAAATTCAAATTTGTCAATTATGAAATAACTGCTTTTTTCTTCAAAATCTGGAGTCAGCTTGATGAAATTCATCCCTTTTTCAAAGAAAGTCTCAAATTCAATGCTCTCAAGATGCGGTACTTGAGAATAAAAATCCAGTTTTTTGCTGAAGGTCCCGTGTTCAAAATAAAATTTTCCGCTTTCAGGAGTTGCTGCAAAAGTAATTTTTACCCTGTAGTTTCCTTCTTTTTCAAAACTCTGGCCGAAAGTATAAAACTGCGATTTTTCGGTAAAGCGGCAGAAAAAGAAAATACGTTCTGAAACTAAATCTTCAGGCAATGTAAAACCTGCATATTTGTTAGCAAAATCAGGATATTGCGGAAATTTGTTGCAGTAGTCTGGAGCTCCGTCAACTGGATAGCTCTTGTCCTCGGCTTCGGCCGTAAGCCAGAAAATAGAGGGGTCGCGGTTTATCTCCACGATTTCTGGTTTTTTATCTTCGTTTACGCTGAAAAATGCAGCGTAGAATTTTTTTCCTTTGTAGTAATCCATCAGATTCTGGTTCGGTGCATAGCCTAAACCGTGTGCGAAAATCAGCTTATTCTCATCAATTTTGTGAAGATTCATAAGTACAGCGCCGTTCGCGTAGAAGAAGTCTGGAACAATGAAAACAACTCCCTCGTGTATGTTTTTTTCAGCCAACGCTGCGGCAAGAAGCGGATCGGCTCCCCAAGAGCCTTTTGAATAGTAGGAAACCGTTGACGGCAAGGTCCAGAAGGTCTGGAAAACCAGCGAAGAAACAAAGAATGCCGGAACAAAGATAGCTTTTCTGAAAAACGGCTTTGAAAATATTTGTTCCGATTTTTCATATGTTCCGCAAATTCCTTTCGCAATCAGCGGAAAAAGGAAAAATGAACATTCGTAGTAATATCTTGCACCGTAGCCGACATCGGCATAGTAATAAAAGAAGTAAACTACGAATAACACAAGGTAACCACTTAAAAGTACTAGGTTTTTTCCGAGTTCAAATCCGTCTTTGGCAAATAGGAAGGCAAGCAGGAGAAAAAGCAGCATGAACGGGCTGAACGCGAAATTGGAAACAAAAGAGTTAAGCCTTTCTCTAGTAATTTCGAAAGCTAGCGGAATCGTCAGACCGCCGTCTGGCATCTCATAGTAAGTACCGAACTTACACCCTTTTCCGAGTCCAAGCCCCATGCAGTTATCCTCTGGTTCCGCGATATTCCAGTATTTTGCGTGCTTGAACTCAGTGATTTTTCCGCTTATCGCATAGTTGGAGGCAACAAGCAGAACCAAAAATAGGGAAATGACACTTCCCATAACCGGAGTGATTTTGAAAAACGATTTTTTATCAGTAAAAATAAATAGATACAGCAAAACATACAGAAGCGCAAAAAGAGCGTTCTGCGGACGGATGAACATCAGTGATGAAATAAAAAGCGCTGAAACAGCGGCAAAGCCGAATCTTTTCGCACTGCTGTATTTTATTGCAAGCATCGCGAAGTAAAAAGCGCCGAGTGTGCAGACTGCGCAGAAAGAGTGCGCCATCAGACTTCCGCCGAGAAGGAGTACAAAAATAGAGAGCGATGCAAGCGCCATCGTGACAAAAGCGACAGTTTTTCCGTAAAATTCCTCGGAAATTTTTCCAATTAGAAAAACAGCAGCAGCGGTGAGAAGCGGATTGCAGAGAAATGGTACTCCCAAAAGAACAAAAGGTGCCAGAAAAACCGAAAAACCAATCTGGTAAATCGAATAAGTGCCTGAAATTGTAGGATTTGTGTATAAAATGTGAAAAAACTCATAGTGCGGATGAAGAGGAGTGGTAATTTTTCCGTCAAGAATCGCTTCGGCCAGATATTTGTAGTTCACTTCGTCTGGAACATGCGGCAGGTCGCTGAAAATGAAGTGCGACACAAGAAGTGCCAGAAAAAAAGTGATGCAAGGAAAAATGTAAAAGCGCCAAGGTTCAGCCTTTTTTATTGCAGTATTGAATTTTTCATACGGTACAAAGGCAAAAATAGCGGAGGAAACAAGAAAAAGCACTGCCATAGTCGGAAGATGGAAAAGAAAAAGTATTCCGAAATTACCGGCAAAAGCCCAGACAAAAAAAATCATAAATAGCAGAACTGCAATAAAAATACTGATTTTTCTCAAAGCTGCCCCAGATTACAATTCGTCGTCTTTTGAAAGTTTACGGTAGAGCGTTCTTTCGGAACGTCCCAATAGTTTAGAGGCAAGGTGCTTGTCGCCGTTCGTGAATTTGAGTGTCGCGTCAAGCATCTCTTTTTCGATTTCATCAAGTGTTTTTTCTCCGACACGGAATGAAAGAACCGTCGCGCCGCTGTTTTCTGACTGAGCGGCAGCGTGTCCGTTTTCTCCTGACGGAAGCCCTGAACCTGTCAGAACGAAGCGGCTCATGTAGCTTTTGAGTTCTCTGACATTGCCTTTCCATTCCTGTTTGACAAGTTCCTTTATCGTTTCGTGATCAGGATAAATGACCTCTTTCGCAAATTCGAGAGAGGCTTTTTCGACAAAGTGCTTTATTAGTAGCGGAATGTCTTCTTTGCGCTCTCTCAAAGGCGGAATATGCAGGATAAATGTACTCAGCCTGTAGTAGAGATCTTTTCTGAAATTCCCTTTTTCTGCCTCTTTTTCGAGATTTTTGTTTGTTGCCGCAATTATTCTGACATTTGCGTGCAAAGGAGATGAACTGCCGACTGGAAGGTACTCTTTCGACTCCAGGAAACGCAACAGTTTTGTCTGGAGACTTGGCGGCATATCGCCGATTTCATCAATGAAAAGCGTTCCGCCTTCGGCCGCGCCGATATATCCTGGCGAGTTTTTGTCTGCACCAGTAAAAGCTCCTTTTTTGTAACCGAAAAGCTCAGATTCCATCAACGATTCGTTTACTGCGGCAGCGTTGAAAGCCATGAATGGGCCGCCTGAACGCTTGCTTTCACGCAGAACGTAACGGGCAACAAGTTCTTTTCCTGTTCCGCTTTCTCCGGTTACAAGTACTGTCTCGTCAGTTTTTGCTATTTCTGCGGCGTTTTTGAGGAGCCTTTCCATAGCCTCACTCTGAAAAATTATGCGGTATTTATCAGCCGAAATGTCTAGATTTTCCTTTTTCAAACGAACATTTTCTTTCATAATGTCACTGACTTCGGCAGCTTTTTTCATCTGTTCGAGCAGGACTTTTATATCAACAGGCTTTGTCAGAAAGGTAAAAGCACCGTTCTGCATCGCCCTGACGGCTGTTTCGACATTGCCGAAAGCGGTTATCATGATTATCGGAATCTGTGTTCCCAAATCTTTTACCGCCTCGATTATATCGAAACCGTCAAAACCTCCGGGAAGAAAAAGGTCTGTGACTATAACAGAGAGCTCGTGTTCTAATTCTTTAATAATTTTAAGTCCTTCTGTGGCTGATGCCGCAGTGAGAACCGTATACCCCGAGTTGCCAAGCATAAACTTAAGAGACTGAAGTATCGATTCTTCGTCGTCTATGACAAGAACTATTCTATTCATTTACGCTTCTTTTATGTGTTTTTTGAAGAAAGGTCTCAAAACCAGCAGTCCGATCGGGGTGATAAGAGCCATACCGCCGATTATAACCCATACCATGTGGTGGTTCGGATAACTGGAAGCGATTTTGCCTGCTTCGTCAAGCGGAACGTAAGAACTTACGAGCCAGCCCGAAAGCGGTGCAACGAAAAATTTAGCGAAGAAGAAAGGAAGAACCGAAAGAGAAATGTAGGTTCCCTCTTTTCCTTTCGGAGCGATTTCCGCCGTGAACTGCATAAGTCTCGGTGACCAGATCGATTCACCGATCGTGAAGATGATGAAGAAGAAAATCAGCGACCAGTATTGCATTGAAAGCGGATTCTGTGCGAAGAACTCCTGAAGTCCGTTCATATCTTTCGCAATTCCGAGCCATTTGATGAAGATGATCTCGCTCAGAACGGAATCGTTGAGGAAAGAGAACATCGTGCCTGGAAGAACTGCGATAAAGCAGCTCGCAGCCGAAACGAGCGAACCGATGACAAGCATTTTGTAAGATTTCGTCTTTCTCGTGAAAGCTGCAACGAGCGGAGTGAGGTAAATAATGAGAACCGGGTTCAAAACGCCGTAGATCGAGCCGATTTTCGCACCTTCGCCGAGAACTCTGATTCCGTATTTCGGGAAAGTGTAGTGAAGGTGGAAGAAAACGAAACGGACGAAGAGAGTGATCGTCAAAATGCCGATGAAGATCCAGAAGTAATTCTCTTTTACGGCGCCGCCGATCTTTTTACCCATTGAAACTGCTGCACCTTTGACAGCCTGAAGACCGCTTCCGTGCTGTTCGACCGGTTTTTTGACGATTTTCGAAGAGGTTTTGCCCGATTCGTCGGTTTCTTCGACGACTTCGATACCGTCACGGATGAACATGATTACAAGCGCGCCGACGATTGTAAGTCCGACAGCGATGAGGAAGAGCATCTGATAACTCGAAAGGTGAATTCCGGCGAGGTCTATGCCGGCGTTTTCATTAACGATTTTACCGGCGGCGTCTCTTTCAGCGAATCTGTCTCTGACAAAGTCGATAAGCCATCCGCCGACAGCGTAAGCCGCATTCATGATAACGTAGAAAAGACCGAATCCAAGAGCTGCTCCCTCTTTAGTCGTGTATCTTTTGATCGAAACCGAAATAACGGGTGAAACAAGTGCGAAGCCGAGTGCGAACGGGATGAAACCGACGATGAAAACAATTACAGGATTGGTGATAAAAGTCATCGCCAGACGCGAAAGGAAAAGGAAGATGACGCTTAAGAACATAACTTTTCTTACGCCGATCGTATCAACCAGAGCACCTGCGACCATACCGATGCAGGAAAGCAGGATAGACCAGATCATAATGATGTTTCCGGCAGTGATGTCGCTTACACCGCAGTCAGCCGAAAGCCAGAGAGTAAGCACAGGGTTCATCGCGGCATAGGCGATGTATTGAATAACCATGTATCCGAAAAGAATCCACATGTCGCGCGGCGATTCATGAAGATCTTTAACATATTTCCACACAATAACTCCGGCAGCAACGACACCGGCAACAAGAAGCGCGACAGCTAAAATAGAAGCAGCATTCATAAAAAAACCTCCGTAAAATATTCAAAAATTAGTGATGATGTCCGCAGCCGCAGTTGCAGTCATGATCATCGCAGTCGTGGTCGTCACAGTCACAGTCGTCGCCGCACTCTTCGCAGCCGCAACCGCAGTGATGATGAGGGATTTCAACGCCGGTAGCTACAAGTTCCATCTCGAAAGTAAGCTCTTTTCCTGCAAGCGGATGGTTTGCATCGAGATAAACCGTGTCGCCTTCGATTTTCGAAATGACTACCGGAATAACTTCGCCCTGATCGCTTTGCATCTGGAAGATAGCTCCTTCGTGAATGTCTGCATCTTTCGGGAATTCCGACTTGCTGACATCGAAAACATACTCTTCCATTCTTTCACCATAAGCCTGTTCCGGCGGGATGACTATCGTTTTTTTATCGCCGATTTCCATGCCGATGACGCCTTCGTCAAAACCGGGGATGACCATTCCTCCGCCGACTTCGAACTTTATCGGTTCGCCGTTTTCATAGGAATTGTCGAATTCCTTGCCGTCTTTTAAGCGTCCAATGTAGTGGATCGCCACTTTGTCACCTTTTTGAACTGCCATTTTTTCTCCTCCAGAATATTAAAAAAATCGAGATTTAATCTCAAAATCGCAATATTTTAAGGATTTATGAAAAAAGTGCAAAGAATTTAGGCAATAAAAAGGGCATAGAAGCTATTTTTTTATTCGATTGTCGGCTTGAAAAAGTCAAAGTTGACATATTTGCCGTCTTTGCTCTTTCTGACGGCCATTCCCGGATCGGTTTTGATGTATATTTTCAAAACACCGTCAACTTTTTTCGGATAGATATAGTTTACTTCGGCTTTGAAAGCTCTTGTGTCGATAATATTAAGTAAATATTGAGGAATTTTGTCGAAGTTGTGGACATCGATGACGAATCCGCCGGTTATTTCCCTGAACTGATAGTCAACTTCGCCGTCAAGCTCCATTGTGACGCGGCTGAATTCGGGGAATTTTCTGAAGAAAATGTTTTTCAGCTTTCCTTTTTTTGCCAGTTTTGTTACCGGAAGTTCCGGCAGTTTTTCGGCAAGAGTTGGTTCTTTTTCAGCTTTTACGACTTTAAGCTGACGGATTTCGCCGTCTTCCGACCTGACTGCTTTTTTGTGTTCTGCCAAACGTCTTTCCTCGGCTAAACGCTTCTCTTCTGCGATCCGTCTTTCTTCCTCAGCTTTTTTGAGTTCAGCCAGTCGTTTTTCTTCAGCTATACGCTTTTCTTCGGCTAAACGCTTTTCTTCAGCAATTCTTTTTTCTTCTTCGGCTTTTTGGAGCTCGGCGAGCCGTTTTTCCTCGGCTAACCGCTTTTCTTCTGCAATTCTTTTTTCTTCTTCGGCTTTTTTGAGTTCCGCCAGTCGTTTTTCTTCGGCTAAACGCTTTTCCTCAGCGATTCGTCTCTCTTCTTCGGCTTTTTTGAGTTCAGCAATCCGTTTTTCTTCGGCTGCGTGCTCTTCTTCAACAAGTTCGTTCATAAGAGAATTGACAAGTTCCGCTTCTTTTTCGGCAGCCAACCGCTTTTTTTCTTCAGCTTTTTTAAGTTCAGCAATCCGTTTTTCCTCAGCCAACCGCTTTTTTTCTTCAGCTTTTTTAAGTTCAGCAATCCGTTTTTCCTCAGCCAACCGCTTTTCTTCTTCAGCTTTTTTGAGTTCGGATATACGTTTTTCCTCGGCTAAGCGCTTTTCTTCTTCAGCTTTTTTAAGTTCAGCAATCCGTTTTTCTTCCGCTAAACGTTCTTCTTCGATTTTCCGCTCTTTTTCTGCCTGTGCGAGCCGTTCAGCCTCTCTTTTTTCCGCGAATTTTGCTATAATCGTATCGAAATTCTCGTCATCGAGAAACAGTGAGCGGCTGAAACCCATGATGATAGTTCCTTTACGGTTGAAAAAAGTGTATTGAGCTCCAGGTTCGACAAAAAATATAAATCTTGTCATTCCACCGGAAACGCTTTTTTCGACAGATTTGATCATTTTGGGCATGTCCGGCATATTGGTGTCTTTGAAAGAGCCGTTTGCCTCAAAAACAATCCTTTCTGGGTTGCTCAGGCGGTATGACGAGAATGTGGGATTTTCGTCGGAACTTTCTAAAATGAGATAAAAATTATCGTTGTCCTCAAGAGTCTGCAACGAGAAAAGGAAGAGAAATGCAAGAAGAAAACTCATGATTCAGGGCGTTTGCGTTTAATCGTTACCGGGAGTGGAAGGATCATCGGTTATTGTTTCCCACTCGACAAATTTAGCGGCAACGCACTTGCCATCCGGAATAAAAATGTAATTTGAATTATCTTCAGCCTGCTTGAGAATGAGGTTTTTGATGTTGCCGTTTGTTCTTTGCGCATCGCCTTCACCGGCAACTTTCGTGATTTTAAGTGTTCCCGCTGTCTGGAAGTAGTATTCTTTCGCTGCTGCAAGTTCGGCATCGACCCAAACCATGACACACTGCTGGCACTGAGTGTAGTTGTCATTTACACCTGTTCCAAGCTCATAAGTTCCTTCTTTGAGATCGCCCATAAGAAAGATTTTTATGATATCGATTGCGTTTCCACCCATCGCAGGGGAGAAATAACCGTTGATTTCATCGGGATAACCGGACATTGTTATTGTCGGAACTTCAATCATCGTGCAGCCTTCAGCCGCTTTTTCAAAATCGGAATCGCTTTCGTCTGATGTATCTGCGTCATCTGTTGTGTCAGTATTGTCGGCCGTGTCAGTGTTGTCTGCAGTGTCGGTGTTGTCAGCCGTATCTGTGTTGTCAGTTGTATCGCTGTTGTCAACCGTGTCAGTGTCGTCAGTCGATTCGGTGTCTGCATCACTGTCTGAGGAAGAGTCGTCATAATCGTTATCCGTTATGCCGGTATCGCTGCTGTCTTCGTCCGAAACAGTGTCGCCGGTATCAGTCATCGTGTCTTTTTCATCCGAACTGCCGCACGAAACAACAAAAAATGCTATTGCAAGCAGAAAAACAAGAATAAATTTCCCAATAAAATTGCTACTTTTCATCAACTAAAGCTCCTTTTATTTCGTTAGCTGTTTTTTTAATATTTTCAAGAACATTTTCTGCAAGAGGATCAAGAGTGATAACGCGGACTTTCGTTTCTTCAGCTATCGATTTAATGACGGAATCGGGGATCTGAGCCTGCATGAATACGGCTTTTGCATTGTTTTTCTTTATAAAATCGATAACTTTTGCCATATCGACCGCACCCGGTTCCTTGCCTTCGACTTCAAGCGGGACCTGTTTGAGACCGAATCTTTCCGCAAAGTATCCGAAAGCGGGGTGGTGAACTACGAAACTTTTTCCTTCAACTTCTTTGAGCTGAGCCGCAACTTCATCATTCACTTTTTTGATCTCAGCTTTCAGAGCTTCACCGTTTTCACGATAGATTGCCGCATTGTCGGGATCGGCTGTGGAAAGTTCCGCAACGGTGTTGTCGGTCATAACGATAAGGTTCATCGGATCGAGCCAAACGTGAGGATCGTGCATTCCGTGATGGTGGTGATGACCGTGGCAGCCTTTTCCGTTAAGGCAGGCACAGCCGCCGTGTTTTTTGCAGCACTCTTTGTCGCCTTTGCAGGGACATTCCTTGCCGCCGCACTTAGGACAGCCTTTTCCTTCGTGGCACTTGCATTCTTTGCCTTCTTCTTTGCATCCGCATTTGCAGTCAGCACAGCCTTTACCTTCTTTGCAGTCGCATCTCTTGCCGTCTTTGCATCCGCAGTCGCACTTTTCACAGCCTTCGCAGCCTTTTTCACCACCGCAGCAGCCTTTGTCACCGTGGCAAGCGCAACCTTTTCCGTCTTTGCAACCGCATTTGCAGTCGGCACAGCCTTTACCGTCTTTACAGTCACAGCCTTTGCCTTCTTTGCATCCGCATTTGCAGTCAGCACAGCCTTTACCTTCTTTGCAGTCGCAACCTTTTCCGTCTTTGCATCCGCAGTCGCACTTTTCACAGCCTTCGCAGTCTGCTTTGTCACAGTGGTGTTCTTTGTGATGAGGGCAGCCTTCGTGCATTCCCTTGTGCTCGTGTTTTTCTTCTTTCGGAGCGTCGAATCCCGGAAGCGAACACGCATCAACACCGCATTCCTCTTTTTCAAGCTTTTCACCGTGCTTGCATCCGCATTCCCTGCCTTCCTTGCATCCGCATTTGCAGTCTGCGCATGCTTCGGCACAACCTTTGTCGCAGTGATGATGAGGATGAAAATGTCCTTCCATTTTGCGGAAATTTATTCCTTTCGCCATATCGGCAAAACGGATATTTTTGTAGTCAGCGGCAAGTTTTTCGATAGAAGCTGCTTCGAAGGGGACTCCGATTTTGAGGTAAAGTGCGGAATCTTTGAGGTCAGCCATCTTTTTCGGGCCCGGTTCATAAGTTTCAGGCGTGCTTGACGGCTCCATCATCGTGTTTACTCTGACTTTGTCCCTGCCGACCGTTTTGACTATGAAAGCCTGCGGCGGAATACTGACAGTTACATTGAGAATGTCCCGTTTTTTTGCCGCGGTACTGGCCTCGCTACTGGCTGCGCTGTCCTTGGAAGCGGTTTTTTCGCCGCAGGAAACAAGCACAAAAAGAGCCAGAAACAGAACCAAAATTTTCATGATTTTTTTCATGAGACATTCTCCTTTAAAAAATTACTCGCAAATATCCATGATCTGCCTTGTGACAGATTCAAACTCTTTTGCTGCCGGATTGCTGTCTGCCGCGTAGACATAAGGAAGTCCGCAGTCGCCCGATTCGCCGATAGCCGGATCGAACGGGATTTTCCCGAGCAGCTTGATATTGTATTTTTCGGCGATCTGCGTTCCCGCGCCGGCTTTGAAAATCTGCGTGACTTTTCCGCAGTGCGGGCAGATAAAACCGCTCATGTTCTCGACTATTCCGAGAATTTTGATGTTTGCTTTTTCGCAGAAGTTGACAGACTTTCTGACATCTGCTGCCGCGACTTCCTGAGGAGTCGTGACTAAAACCGCGCCGGTGAGATCGTCGACCGTGTTGATGAGCGAAAGAAGCTCGTCTCCTGTTCCGGGAGGCGAGTCGATCACGAGATAATCAAGGGTGCCCCAGTCGACATCCTTGAAAAACTGCTGGATCATTCCGTGTTTTATCGGGCCTCTCCAGATTATCGCATCGTCAGAATCCTGAAGGAAAAAGCCGACAGACATGATTTTGAGTGCGCCGAAAGTGACCGGTACCAGCTTATTGTTTTCATTGACATTGATTTTGCCGTCTTTCATGCCGAACATCGTGGGAATACTCGGTCCGTGCAGGTCGATATCGAGAAGACCTGTCGTTTTGCCTTCCAACGCGAGCTTCATCGCCAGATTTACCGCGACGGAACTTTTGCCGACACCGCCTTTGCCCGACATAACAAGGATCTTGTTTTTGATTTTGCAGAGATTTTTCTTTATCTCCTGTCTTGCCGCAAACTGCTCGGCAGACTCATTTTCCATTTGTTTTTTCGCGCTGCATGTAGTGCTTGTGCAACTTTCACAAGAAGAGTGGTCAGTCATTTTCACCTCCAAATCAACTAAAAACGATGGATTTTAAGGAAAAAAAGCAGAAAAACAAGATTCTTTTTCGTTACGTCGTCACCTTGTCACGCCGTTACGGTTTCGCGCCTTCTGCGTTACGTTGTTACGCCGTCACATCGTTACGCCGACGCGGCGCGATGAACCTTTTTTCCAGTTCTTCCCTGTATTTCCCGAGATCGAGTTCAACCCTGTTGACACCTTCTTCAACAGCGGTTTTCGCAACCGCAAACGCGACTTCGACTAGAACTCTCGGGTCGAAAGGTTTCGGGATGATGTAGTTTCTGCCGTATTCGAGCGAATCAAGCCCGTAAACCTTGAGGACTTCGGGCAGAACCGGCATTTTGGTGACTTTTATGAGCGCCTGAGTTGCCGCCATCTTCATTTTTTCGGTTATCTGGCTTGCTCTTGCGTCAAGTGCACCGCGGAAAATAGCCGGGAAGCCCAGAAGATTGTTGACCTGATTCGGAAAATCGGTCCTTCCGGTTCCTACAATCGCATCGGGACGCGCTTTTCTAACTTCTTCGTAAGTTATTTCGGGATCAGGGTTTGCCATCGGGAAAATTACAGGATTTGGTGCCATTTTTTTGAGCATTTCAGCTTTTACAAGCCCTTTGATGCTGACTCCGATGTAGATGTCGGTCCCTTCAAAAAGCTCGGAAAGCGACCTTGCAGCCGTGTTTCTATACAAAAATTTGTGATATTCTGAAAGTTCGTCCTTTCTTCCTTCAAAAAGAACGCCGTCTTTGTCGTATGCGAATACGTTTTCCTGTTTTATGCCGCAGTTGATCAGGTGTTTTGCGATTGCGACGCCAGCAGCTCCTGCACCGGTGAGGACAACTTTGCAGTTTTCGGGTTTTTTGCCGGCGATTTCAAGCCCGTTGAGAACTCCAGCCGCGCAGATGACAGCCGTTCCGTGCTGATCGTCGTGGAAAACTGGTATGTTCATGATTTTTTTGAGCTTTTCTTCGATCTCAAAGCATCTCGGAGAAGATATGTCCTCAAGGTTTATGCCGCCGAAAGTGGGTTCGAGTGACTTCACTATTTCAACGAATTTGTCGGGGTCGTGCTCGTTTATTTCGATATCGAAAGCGTCGATTCCGGCAAAACGCTTGAAAAGAAGGGCTTTTCCTTCCATGACCGGTTTTCCCGCTAGCGCACCGATGTTTCCAAGTCCCAAAACCGCGCTTCCATCGCTGATGACACCGACGAGATTTCCTTTTCCTGTGTAGTCATATACCGTTTCAGGATTTTCCTTGATTTCAAGGCAGGGAAGGGCAACTCCCGGCGTATATGCCTTAGCCAAATCGGCTTGTGTCGCGCAGACTTTGGATGGAACTACTTCAAGTTTTCCTGGTTTAGGGTTCTTGTGATAACTGAGGACTTCTTCTTTGTTCATTCTGTTCTCCGCTCAAAAATCAAGAAACATTATTGAAAATCGTCAAAAGAAGGCAAAAAAAATGGTCGCGGGGATTGGATTTGAACCAATGACCTTCGGGTTATGAGCCCGACGAGCTACCAGCTGCTCTACCCCGCAACCTCGTTGCCGCGGAGGATGATACTGAAAAGCTTGTCTATGTCAAGTATTTTTTGTTTTACGGACTATCTTATTCCTGTGCTGCCGAAGCCGCCTTCAGATCTTTCAGTTTCAGAAACTTCCGAAACTATTGAGAAATTTGCCTGCTGAACTGGCGTTACTACAAGCTGAGCGATGCGGTCGCCTTTTCTTACTTCAAAAACTTTGTCCGACATATTGGCTAAAATCACTTTGATTTCGCCGCGGTAGTCGCTGTCAACAGTGCCTGGAGAATTGAGAACGAAAACGCCGTTTTTTGCTGCAAGTCCGCTGCGGCTTCTCACCTGAATCTCGAAATTTTCAGGAATTTCAGGGAAAAGCCCTGTTGAAACCATTTTCCAACTGTTCGGATTTATTGAACAATCTTCGTTTGAAGAGACATCAGCGCCGGCAGCTCCCGAAGTTTTGTATTCGGGAAGTATGGCGCCTTCAGCCAGTTTGAATTTTATTGAAATTTTATCTGTGGTTTTCTCTGCCACCGCGGTCTCCGCCTCTGCGCTCACCGTTTCTGGAATCGTCTCTCGGTCTCGGCGGTCTAGCCGGTCTTTCTTTTGTCCAGTCTTTGTCGAAGTCGCCAGGCTTCATGCTGAGTTTGAATTTGCCGCCTGCCTCTATTTCGGTGACTATTACTCTGACTTTCTGACCTAAATGCAAGTAATCATTTACGTTTTCAACTCTTTCGTCTGAAATTTTGCTGACGTGGAGAAGACCTGTTGTACCTCTCCAGATTTCAACGAATGCACCGTATTCTTCAATTCTTGTAACTTCGCCTTCATAAACTTTGCCGAGTTCGACATCGTCTGTGAACGATTTTACAAGAGCGATCGTTGCGTTAAGAACTTCCTGATTCTTTGCCGAAATCGTGACTGTTCCGTCCTGCTCGACTTCGACATCTGCACCGGTTTCTTCGATTATCGATTTGATGTTTTTGCCGCCTGTTCCGATGAGGTCTTTGATTTTGTCAACATCGATCTTGAGCTGGCAGAGTTTCGGAGCGTTCGGGCTGAGTTCCGGTCTCGGAGCTGCGATAGCCTTTTCCATTTCGCCGATGATGTGCATTCTTCCGACTTTCGCCTGAAGCATAGCTCGCTCCATAACTTCTTTAGGCAGACCTTTGATTTTTATATCCATCTGAATTGCCGTGATACCGTCTTTGGAGCCAGCGACTTTGAAATCCATATCGCCAAGGTGGTCTTCATCGCCAAGAATATCGGAAAGGATGTAGAAATCGTTTCCGTCCTGAATAAGTCCCATTGCGATTCCGGCAACGTGTTTTTTAACGGGAACACCTGCATCCATAAGTGCGAGCGAGCCCGAGCAGACTGTTGCCTGGGAAGACGAACCGTTCGATTCCATGATTTCGGAAACAAGTCTTACAGTGTAGGGGAACTCTTCTTTCGGCGGGATTATTGCGGAAAGTGCTCTTTCAGCAAGGTTTCCGTGGCCGAGTTCACGTCTTCCCGGAGATTTAAGTCTTGCGACTTCGCCGACCGAGAAAGGCGGGAAATTGTAGTGAAGCATGAAGCGTTTGCTCGAGCCTTCGGTAACGGTGTCAACTTTCTGCTCGTCTTTGCCGATTCCGAGTGTGAGAACGCCGAGAGACTGGGTTTCACCGCGTGTGAAAACAGCCGATCCGTGGGTCATCGGAAGAACGCCGAGGTCAATAGTGATCGGTCTGATCGAAGTGAGGTCACGGCCGTCGATTCTTCTGTTTTCGGTGATGATCTGATGTCTCATCGCATATTTGAGGTAATCGTCGAAGAAGGTTTTCGCACGGGTGATGACGGTCTGAGGCTCGTCAATGTTCATGAAGTCCGCACCTTCTTCGATTTTTTTGGTTACTCTTTCTACAAGTTCAGCCTTTGCTTCGTCAAGAAGAGCATATCTTTTGAGCTTTTCAGTCGTTGAAAGAGCTTCCTTTACGATTTCTTCGCAGGTTTCGTGAACGAATTTTTCAAGATTTTCGTCTTTTACCTTCGCAACTTCGGCTCTTTTTACCGGGTTGATCTGTTTTGCCAGTTTATCCTGCATTTCAAGAAGCGGCTGAATTGCCTGGTGACCGAGTTCGATAGCTCTGGTCATATCTTCTTCGCTTACTTCCTTCGATTCACCTTCGACCATGACGATCGAGTCGTAGTTTCCTGCGACCGTGATGTCGATGTCGTAGTCTTCATCGTCGCTGACAGCCGGATTTATCATGAATTCACCGTTCTTTCTGACAACTCTGCATCCTGCGACCGGACCGTTGAAAGGAATGTCTGAAATCATAAGGGCAGCAGAAGCGGCCGTAATCGACATTACTCTCGGATCGCAGTTCGGATCGAAGCTGAGAAGGTTTACGAGAATCTGCGTCTCGTTGGTGAACCAGTCTGCAAACATCGGTCTGAGCGGTCTGTCGATAAGACGCGACGTAAGTTTTTCCTGTGTGCTCGGCTGGGATTCTCTTTTGAGGAATCCGCCCGGAAATCTGCCGGCAGCGTAGAATTTTTCGGTGTAGTCAACGGTAAGCGGGAAGAAATCGCCTTCTGCAGCCGGATCGCCTTTTGCCGCAACGACTGTTGCCAGAATTACCGTGCCGCCGTAGTTGCACCAGATCGCGCCGTCAGCCTGTTTTGCATAGCG
>DBYV01000038.1:53229-53412 GCA_002310995.1 bacterium UBP6_UBA1177
TCTTTCTGGTGTGTTTTAAAATGTTCTGTAAGTTCATTGATTCTTGCGGTTAAAATCGCAACCTGAACCTCAGGCGAACCCGTGTCGCCTTCTTTTGTTGCGAACTGAGCGATAACAGCTGATTTTTTTTCTTTATCAAGCATACCCTAAATCCTCCAATAACAAGGGTCAAAAAAAACGCGG
>DBYV01000043.1:0-10266 GCA_002310995.1 bacterium UBP6_UBA1177
CTAGGGAATCTAAGGAATCTAGGGAACGAAAGTCCCTAAACACCCTAGACACCCTAAATTCCCTAAACTCCCTATTCCACGCAATCCCTACATCTTCTCGGGAGCTTCGATCCCGAGAAGATCCAAACCGGCCTTGACAGTCCGTGCCACTGCTTCGGCAAGAAGAAGGCGCGACTGCATTTGTTCAGGTTCTGCTTTGAGTATAGGAGTTGAATTGTAGAAAGTGCCGAATTTCTGGACCAAATCGAAAATGTGATCGGCGATGAAGTTCGGTTTATAGAGTTCAGCCGCTTTTTCGACACATTCGGGGAATCTTGCGACACTTGCGGCGATGCTTCTTTCGATGTCGCTTTCAATTATGAACTCTGAATTAAAATCGAGAGTTATGCCTTTTTCAGCGGCTTTGCGCTTGATCGACTGCACTCTTGCGTAGGAATACTGCAGGTAAGGCGCTGTGTTGCCGTCAAAACTGAGTGCTTTCTCCCACGAAAAGTCGATGTTGCTCGTTCTATTCTGCGAAAGATCGGAGTATTTGAGAGCTCCGATGCCGACAGCCTTCGCGATTTTTTTCTTTTCATCAGCCGGAAGTTCGGGATTTTTCTCTTCGACGACGCTCAAACCCTTGCTTTCGGCCTCTTTGAAAAGGTCTGCAAGCTTTATCGTGTTTCCAGCGCGAGTTTTAAGAATTTCGCCGTTGAAAGAGAGGACTCCGAAGGGAATGTGGACAAACTCCATCTTCCAGCCAGCGCGCTCGGCGATATTGAAAATCTGCTTGAAATGAACCGCCTGCCTGTCGTCGGTGACATAGAGTGCCTTGTTCATTTTGTAGTTTTCGTATTTGAATTTTATCGTGGCGAGATCGCTTGTCGCATAGAGGAAGGCACCGTCTTTTTTTCTCACGATGCATGGGTGAAGATTTTCTTTCTCGTCAAAAAATACGACCAAAGCTCCTTCGCTTTCTACCGCAAGCCCTTTTTCGACAAGTTCGTCAATAACCTTCGGCATAAGCTTGTGATAGAAGGATTCTCCGTAGTAAGTATCGAAATTTATTCCTAAATATTCATAAATTTTCTTGCACTCAGAAAGTGTTATTTCGACAAATTTTTTCCAAAGAGCGAGATTGGCCTCGTCTCCGTCCTGAACTTTTTTGAGCTCAATTCTTGCAAGTTCGTCGAGGTCAGGGTCTTTTTCGGCTTCGTCCCCGAATTTTATGTAGAGCCTTTCGAGTTCCGCAATCGGATCTTTATCAAAATTTTCCTTGTCGAGCCAGCGGCTGTAAGCCACGATAAGTTTTCCGAACTGCGTTCCCCAGTCGCCTAAATGGTTGTCGGCAATCACATTGTAACCGACGAATCTCATTATTCTTTTTATGCTGTCGCCGATAATTGTGGTTCTCAAGTGTCCGACGTGCATCGGTTTTGCGATATTGGGCGAAGAATAGTCGATGACGACTGTTCCTTTCGTGTTTATGTGCGAAAAATCCCAGTTTTCCGTGAAGGTTTTTCTGACCGTTTCCGCGACAAAACTGTTCTTCAGGAAAAAGTTGATGAAGCCGGGGCCCGCGACTTCGGCTTTTTCCAGAATATCGTTTTCCGGAATTGCCGAGATTACGCTTTCGGCAATCATTTTCGGTGGTTGCCTGAATATTTTTGAAGCTGTCATCGCGAAATTTGTCTGGTAGTCGCCGAATTTTTCGTCAGTAGCCGGCTGCAGAACGAGTCTGTTCCAGTCTTCAAAATCGGGTTTTATGGTTTTGACTGCATCTTTCAAAAGTTTTTCGAGTCTGATTCTCAAAAGTTCCATGAATCTGCTCCGTAAAGGTGTAAACTATTCGGAAATATTTGCGATTTTATTGATTTTTGGTGCAACGATCATGAGAAGTGTGCCAAGAACGATCGTGAATGCGGCGATAAGAGAGAATACCGAAAGTTCGCCCAAAACATCGGCGAGAGTTCCTATTTTCGAAGCGAGCCAAGCCGCAACGCCGGTAACTGCGAAATACCAGCCCATGATCTGTGAAGTCATCCGTTTCGGAGCCATGTTCGTGATGAATGAAAGTGAAACGGGCGAAAGTGCAAGTTCGCCTATCGTGTTGAAGAAGTATGCCATGCAGAGCCAGAGAGCGCTGCTTTTCACTGTTTCATCCCCGCCTCTTTCAAGCGATGCGCTGACCATAAAGATAAAACCGATGCCGAGAATTACAGTTCCCAAACCCATTTTCATGATTGCAGAAGGCTCTTTTTTGTGCTTTGCGAGAAATACCCAGAAAGCTGCGACAATAGGTGCGAAAATCATGATGTAAAGCGGGTTCAGCGACTGGAACCACGCGGTCGGGATCTCGAAACCGAGAACGTTGCGCTCGGTGTAGCGGTCGGTGTAGAGGTTAAGAAGTCCGCCCGCCTGCTCGTAAGCAGCCCAGAAGATGATGACTATGAAAAACGAAAAGAGAACAAGCCCGATTTTCCTTTTTTCAAGTGCCGTGAGAGGCTGTTTTTCTGCAACTGCACCGCTTTCAGCCTTGGTTTTAAGCTGTCCGGCAGTACCGAGATATCTCTGGCCGTAAGCGTAAACCGCCTGTCCGACAAGCATTCCGACGCCGGCAAGACCGAATCCCCAGTGCCAGCCGTATTTGTATGCAAGCCAGCCGACTGCGATCCCGGCTGCAAACGCGCCGACATTGATCCCCATGTAGAAGATCGTGAAACCCGCGTCCTTTCTCGGGTCTCCGTCAGGATAAAGCTCGCCTACCATGGTCGAAATGTTTGGTTTGAGAAGTCCGACTCCGAGAATTATAAGTCCTAGAGCACCGTAGAATGCCCATACCGGAGGATAAGCCATGAGAAAGTGTCCCGCGCAGAGAAGAAGTCCGCCGAGATAGACGCTTTTTCGCTGTCCGAGCAGCCTGTCAGCGACAAATCCGCCGGGGACCGACATCAGATAGACTAAAAGCTGATAGTAGCCGAGTATCGCGAGTCCTTTCGCGTCACTCCAGCCGAGGCCTCCGTCCTGAACTGATGCGACCATGTAAAGAACGAGGATCGCCTTCATTCCATAGAACGAAAAACGTTCCCAAAGTTCGGTAAAAAATAGGACAAAGAGCCCTTTGGGGTGTCCGAGAAAAGTTTCCTTGCTTCGATCGATCATCAAAACCTCTGTTTTTAGTTATTTTCGGTTCTGTAGTTGGGAGCTTCTTTTGTAATCGTGACATCGTGGACGTGGCTTTCGCGGTATCCGGCGTTCGTAATCTGGACGAACTGAGCGTGTTCTCTGAGCATTTCGATATTTGCAGCGCCGAGATAACCGAAACCTGATTTTAAGCCGCCTGCAAGCTGATAGATCGTATCCGCGATAGGTCCTTTGTAGGCTACACGGCCTTCGATTCCTTCCGGAACAAACTTCTGAGCATCGGTGACGTTGTCCTGGAAATATCTGTCCTTGCTGCCTTTTTTCATTGCACCCAAAGAGCCCATTCCACGGTACATTTTGTAGGATCTACCCTGGTAAAGCACGATCTCTCCCGGAGCTTCGGCTGTTCCCGCGAACATTCCGCCGATCATGACTGCATCGGCACCGGCTGCGATCGCTTTTACGATGTCGCCCGAGTATTTGATCCCGCCGTCCGCGATGAGGGTTTTCCCATATTTTTTAGCGATAGGAGCAACGTTCATGATTGCCGAAAGCTGCGGATAACCGACACCCGCAACGATTCGTGTCGTGCAGATGGAGCCTGGTCCGATTCCGACTTTGACAACATCGGCGCCTGCTTTGAAAAGCTCTTCAGCAGCTTCCGCCGTAACGATGTTGCCTGCGATTATGTCTACATCGGGATAGAATTTTCTGAAGTCTTTGACGACTGTGATTACGTTTTTCGAGTGAGCGTGCGCCGAATCGAGAACAAGCGCGTCGACACCTGCTTTGACAAGCTCCGCAGCGCGGTCGTAACCCGCGTTTGTAGGAGTTACAGCCGCACCCACAAGAAGACGCGAATATTTGTCTTTCGCCGAATTCGGAAACTTCTCCTGATTCTCTATATCCCTTGTTGTGATGAGGCCGACAAGGCCGCCGTTATCGTCAACGACAAGCAGTTTTTCGATTCTGTTTGCGTGCATAAGAGCCTTGGCCTCATCCATCGGGAAATTTTCTTTAACCGTGACCAGCTTTTTGGTCATCAGATCCCCGACCTTTTTTTCCATATTTGTTTCAAAACGAAGGTCTCGGTTTGTAATTATACCGACAAGTTTCTCGCCTTCGACGACAGGAACGCCTGAAATCCTGTTTGACTGCATAAGATCAAGTGCATCGGAAATGCTTTCGTTCGGCGTAATCGTAATCGGATTTGTTATCACTCCGGCTTCGGAACGCTTGACCATCTTAACCTGTTTCGCCTGTTCCTCTATCGTCATATTTTTGTGAATGACGCCCATTCCGCCGTGACGCGCCATAGCAATAGCGGTGTCAACTTCAGTTACGGTATCCATTGCGGAACTTAAAAACGGCGTATTGAGAACGATGTTTTTTGTGAGTCTCGACGTGATGTTTACGTCTTTTGGCAGAACTTCGGAATAATGCGGCACAAGAAGAACATCGTCGAAAGTTAAAGCTGTCTCGATTTTGTTTGTAAAATCCATGAGTTTCTCCAAAGTTAATTAGCAATCAGTTGCGGTATTCTAATGAGTCGGATTTTTAAGTCAAGAGAGCATTCTATTATTTTTTTACTCAAACTTTTGATATTATTTAAATTTTATCTATAATAGCCGGATTTTTGCTGGAGGTGTAAAAATGGCATCGGTTACTTTTGAAAAAGTCGTCAAAAAATACAACGAAGAAACAACGATTCTCAAGGGGATTGATTTAACAGTGAGTGACGGTGAATTTCTTGTTCTCGTAGGTCCTTCGGGCTGCGGCAAATCAACACTGCTTCGTACTCTTGCGGGTCTCGAGACAATCACCGGCGGCAACATAAAAATCGGAGACAGAGTTGTCAACGACGTTGCTCCTAAAGACCGCGACATCGCGATGGTTTTCCAAAGTTATGCCCTTTATCCTCATATGACGGTGCGCGAAAACATGGCCTTTGCTCTGAAAATGAGAAAGATGCCGAAAGCTGAAATCGACAAAAAAGTCGAAGAGGCGGCACAAATGCTCGACATCACCCACCTTCTTGACAGGCTTCCGAAGCAGATGAGCGGCGGTCAGCGGCAGAGAGTCGCGATGGGGCGTGCGATTGTCAGAGATCCGAAGGTTTTCCTTTTCGACGAACCGCTTTCCAACCTTGATGCTTCCCTTAGAACGCAAATGAGAGTCGAACTCAAAAAGCTTCACGAACGCCTTAAAACCACGATAATCTATGTCACACACGACCAGGTCGAGGCTATGACACTTGCCGACAGGATCGTTGTTCTCAACAAAGGAATAATCCAGCAGGTAGGGACTCCGGCGGAACTTTTCGATACCCCGCAGAATATTTTTGTTGCAGGATTCATAGGTTCTCCTTCGATGAATCTGCTTGAACTCAATGCGAAAAAAGAGGGAAACGAACTGCTTTTGAACGGCGAAAACATAAAAATCAAAGTTCATACTGAAGAGGGTTTCAATCCCGAAAAAATAATCGTCGGAGCACGTCCGCAGGATTTCATTTTCGATGCAGAAGAGCCCGAAATCACCGGAACAGTCGAAATCGTCGAGGCTTTGGGAAGAATGTCGCTGATTCATGTTGCAGTTTCTGAAAATGTGAAGATAACAGTTGAAACCGAATCTGAAAAAGCGAGAAACTTCGACATCGGAAGCAAAATCGCTCTCTCTTTGAAACATGAGAAGCTGCACTTCTTTGATTTTGTGGCTCAAACAAGAATATCTAATAAAATCCGGTAGTTTATGAAACTTAAGATTGCTCTGGTGACTGCATTGGCGCTACTTGCGGCGCTGTCTGTATACGGATACTACGAATCGCTGAAAAAAGATGTGAACATCAATGTGGGCTGGGACAACAAAAGCGGAAAAAAACTTAAGGAAACGGTACATCTTCAGGTTCCTGAGGCGAAATACGATGATTTTTTTGCTGAAATTCTTGGAGAAGATACCTGGGAAAATGCAAAGAAACTTTATCGCAAGCAGGCTGGACTGACAAAATTCATGAATGGTGATGTTTTTTCTGTGACTACAGCCGGCGACAAAACTCTTTCATACGATCTTCATCACTATGCGAACAATTCAAAAGGTGAAAAGATATCGTTTGTCAGACGCGGCAAAGAGTATGTCAGAAAAAACGAGCCGATACAGCTTGAAGAAAAGACGATGATCCGTTTCTACACTATAAAGAAATCTTTAGCAGAGGATGATCCTCAGTTCTATGACATTGCAAAAGACCGTCTTATATGGGATTGGGGAATTCTTGACAAGTTGAAACCTGACGATTCCATAGCCTTCATGATAAAAGGGATATTCGACCGTGACATTCTCGTGAAAACTTACGGTATACTCGGTTTTTCCGTCAAAAGTGAAAACATCGGCGACTTCACGATGACCGCTTTCAGAGACTATATCTACGGAGACTATTTCGTTTCAGGACACACGGTTGTCCTTTCTCCTCCTGGATTTTTCCGCGCCCCGATAGACAGCGGCAGGATTACCAGCTACTACGGCACACGAAAAGACCCGTTCAACAAACACAAAAAATTTCACAGCGGAGTTGATATTCTGGCCAAAATAGATACGCCTGTCCGCGCTGCGGAAAGCGGAAGAGTCATTTTCGCAGGTGAAAAAGGAGGCTTGGGAAAAGCTATTGTAATAGACCACGGCAGCGGTTTGCGTACTGTCTACGGTCATCTTAACAGATTTCTGACAACAAACGGCAGAGAGGTGACAAGAGGTGAAATCATTGCAGGAGCAGGAAGTACCGGCAGATCGACTGCACCGCATCTTCATTTTACAGTCATGCAGGACGGCAAAACTGTCGATCCTTTGCTTTACACATACGAAAGAGTCTGGACAGCTCCGTTCGACATAGCCGGCAATTTCAGGACCCTTTCGGCTACAAGGACGCTTCAGCTTGAAAAGGCTATCGGTAACAGAAAAAGTTTTTTTATAAAAGAGGATAAATTATCATCGTCAAAAGATAAAAAAAGATGAAAAAAGAATTGTTTCTAAACAGAATTTGTTTAATTTCACTAGTGCTATCACTATTTTTCTGCATTTCGTGCAGTGAAACCTTCCACAAAAACGGAAAGATGCTGTTCTACACTTCCGAAAAGGACAATATGTACATTATCTATCAGAAAGACCAGCAGAATTACCTTTTTGCTTCGACCCTTTCTCCTTTTTCAGAGAAGTGGGAAAAGAACATTTCGGGTCATCCTGGAACGCCCGTGGTTAAAATTTTCGGTGATATGCTTGCCTGCAACTGCAAAAAAGACCGCGTCTGCCTTTTGAACAGAGAAAAAGGGGATATAGTTTTTGAAGCTGCTTCTAAACTTGTGTTTTCACCCGATTCCAAGGGTTTTATCGTTGAAGACGGCAAGGTCTACACTCTTTGCGAAGAAAATTCTATCTGTTCCTTCGATATCGAAAGCGGCGAAAAGATTTGGGAAAACGCTCTAAACGGTGAAGAAACCCTGTCAGCTGAATTCAAAATTGAAGAAAATCTATTTTTCTACGGAACAGAAAAATCGGGAATAACTGCGTTGAACTTGTCTGACGGTAAAACTGTATGGAAAACAGAACCTTTGGTAAATCTCAATAATTTTCATACATTTCCAGAAACACTTCTTGCCGATTACGATTTTATAAACGGTTACGGTATTTCAAACGGAGAAAGCGAGTGGCTACAGCCTTATGCCGGTAAAGTCCGTTGCATAAACGACGGTTTTGTTATTGCGCAAAGTGATGAATTTTTCTCGGTTCTTTTTGTAAAAAACGGGCAGGAATACTGGAACTATCCGAGAACGGGAACAACAATACTTTCATGCAACGAAGAAGTTTCTCTTGCCGCGTTTACAATCAGGAATATTGAACCGCAAAATCCAGAAAGTGCAGGGAATTATTTCGATAAAGTCTATATTTTCGACATATCGACCGGAGAAAGGATTGTCGAGCATACTTCAGACATGAATGTGAAAGTTATCAACATAACAGGTTTTTCGGGGACTACATTTTATATTGCAACTGAATCGGGAGATGTGGCTGCAAAAGAAATAAGTGTTGAAAAATATTCAACGAATTCTTTGGAAAAAGAGTTAAGTTACACCTTCCCGAAAGGGAATGACGATCCTGAAATATTCATAAATCTTATTCACACTGACACAAAGTATACAGTTTTCAAAAGGACGAATGTTCTAGTTCCTTCCGAGATATCTTTTTACCTCTTTGAAACGGAAAGCGGGAATTTTATGGGGAGAATGACAAGTTTCCCTGAAGTTGTGTACGGAGGAAAGGCTTACGATATCATAGACTATGACGATTATTTCAACATAAAAGAGAAAACTCTCACCGATTTTCTGGAAAAATAATGACTTTATACTTTTTGAAACAGGTCTGGGCCGCAAAACCTTACGAAAATCTTGAAGTTTCCTGCGATTTCAATGCATCTCCAGAAGAAATTTCGGCAGTTTTTCACATAACGGAACCAAGCGTAAAAGCGGAATATTCCAAAATAAACTCAAAAGTCTGGGAAGAAAGCTGCTCCGAACTGTTTTTGTCATTCGGCAACGGATTTTATTACAATTTTGAAATCAGCTGCATCGGCTGCATTCTCGCTGAGCACGGAAAAGAACGCTGCAACCGCGAACTCCTTAAACCTGAAATTATTGAAAATATTAAAGTTTCTTCAACTCTAGGAGACAAACCTTTCGGAATCAGAAACGAAGAAACAACTTACGAACTTTCTGTAAAAATCCCGAAAGAAGTCTGTATTTTCGACGGTTGCAGGATTGACATAATGTCACTCATAGGCAACATTTACAAATGCGCTGACAAATCTCCGACACCGCACTACATGACCCTTTTTGATATTAAAAGCACAAAACCTGATTTTCACAGGCCTGAATTTTTCAAAAAAATAGGGTGATTTTGCTCTGAATTTTGAATTTACTGAGCTGATCCGCAGTTTTCTTCTTTGCCAGGAACGACTATTTTTATGGTTCTGCTGTCAAGAACGAGTCCTTCGCCTAGTGCTTCAATCGTTATGTAGAAAATGTGCGGTTCGCAGTCATTGTTTTCGTGGATTTTGTTCTCGAAAGTTACGTCGAAAGATACGGTGTCTCCCGCTTTTACGGTTTGTCCGGCTTCCGGATAGATTGATTTTTTGAATTGTACGGTATTTTCAACGCCGTATTCGTTGTCAACATGTTTGAACTCTGCTTTGACATCGAGTTTGATGTTTGCGGTCAGATTTGTTACAGTTTCTGCGATTTTCGTAGCCCAGTTGTCGGAAGTAGTTTCAGAGATAACGAAATTTTCGTTCGACAAGGTCAGAGAATCCGTATTTTCCGAGATATCGCCTAAATCTTCCGGCAGCTTTGATGTTGAAAGGGTCGCCAGAGAAAAACCTATAAATTTGGCGTTTATTTCATTCATTTTTTCGGCAGCTTTCTGTTTGGTTTTTTTCTCTCCGACTTTCCATTCTCCGAAATTGTCGTAGGTGAGATCGTTAAACGCGCTGTTCGTTGCCATAACGAAAACAGGCATAGAATTGTCTCTGAAACATGCTCCGCCAATGGTTCCTTCCTGTCCGCTGCAGTCTACAGCCGGAATATTTATGCTTGAATATTGTGTCGTTCCGGATACTTTATGAGCTACCTGTTCGTAGTCAGCTTCTCCTGATGCCGCTTCCCAAAGGGCATGAGTGTGATATCTTTTCAGACCGGTAGTTTTCGGAGCAATGGTATTAATCTTGTTTTTAAAGTCATTTTTATCTGTAGTGATTGGCTGAACCAAGTCATAGACATTTTCCCCGAACAAGCCGAAATTGACCAGTCCGAATGCCGAATCAGGAATTTTTGTGCGGATTCCGTCGATCAATGAGTCTTTATTTGCCTTTAAATTATCGTGAGCCGTTGACATTGAAGTGTGTCCGACATCAACCAGAAGCAGAACGTCGATTTTGTTGATTTTCGTGTTGAAATTTATCGTTTTTTCGACTGTTCCGCCGTTGTAGGGAAGAACGACTTCCAGTTCGTCATCACCGCTGTCGGTATCGTTTGTATCAGTGTCAGCATCAGTATCGTTCGTATCCGTATCGGTTTCCGTATCATTCGTATCAGTGTCAGCATC